>CAYZZA010000027.1:0-15105 GCA_964482685.1 uncultured Carnobacteriaceae bacterium | reverse complement strand
CGCCACTTACATCACGTGTGATGGATACATTTTCGCCTTTGCGCGCAATTTTATCAATCTCATCGATATAAATGATTCCTTTTTCTGCACGCTCCACATCAAAGTCGGCTGATTGAAGCAGTTTCAGCAAAATGTTTTCGACGTCGTCTCCCACGTATCCTGCTTCGGTTAAACTTGTGGCATCCGCAATTGCGAAAGGAACGTTTAACAAACGAGCCAAGGTTTGTGCCAAATAGGTTTTCCCTGACCCAGTTGGTCCAATCAAGCAAATGTTGCTCTTTTGGAGCTCAATGTCGTCTTCGTTGTCGTCGTGTAAGTTGTTGATGCGCTTATAGTGGTTGTATACAGCAACAGACAAGGACTTTTTCGCTTGCTTTTGCCCAATAATGTAGTCGTCCAAAATCGTTTGGATTTCTTTTGGTTTAGGCACATCGATAATTTCAAATGAGTGTTCTTGGACCAACTCTTCATTGATAATATCTTGGCACAACTCTACACATTCATCACAAATATACACACCTGGACCGGCAATGATTTTTTTCACTTGATCTTGTGTTTTTCCACAAAACGAACAAGAAACTGTGCTATCCATATCTTCATCGTTAAACATTTGTAGCTCACCTCTACTTTTAAAATTTATTTATCCTTATAAAAAGAAGAACTTCAGTTTTCAGAAGTTCTTCTTTCCTGCCTTCAATTGGCCTTCATAAGCTGGAACCACTTATTTTTCTTCGGTTGCGTCTGTTTCAGGTTCAAGTGTTTCTTTTGCGCTTGTTGTAATTAAGTCGATTGCTTTTTTCAAACGAATGTCATGGATCAACATGTCTTTTGATAGGGCTCCGCGTACAGCTGATTCTTCCATGCCGTATTCTTGGGCCAAAGATTTTACTTCTTCTGTAATTTCTTCTTCTGTTGCGTCTACTTTTTCTTCTTCTACAATGGCTTCAAGGACAAGATTCGTGCGGACACGGAATTCTGCTTCGCCTTCCATTTGTTTGTGAAGATCTGCTTCTTTGGTTCCTGTCAACTGGTAGTACAACTCAGGGGAAATGCCTTGTTTTTCCATGTTGTTCAAGAACACGTCCATTTGACGGTGTGTTTCATCGTGAATCATGTCTCCAGGAATGTCTTCGATTTCAGCATTTTCCACTGCTTTACGAATGGCTTCATCTTCCACTGCTTCAGTGGCTGCAGCTTCTCGGCCTTCTTCTAGTTGTTTGCGTACTTTTTCTTTTAATTCTGCAAGTGTGTCGACTTCTTCGTCGATGTCTTTTGCGAATTCATCGTCTAGTTCTGGCAAAGCTTTTGCTTTGATTTCATGTACTTTTACTTTAAAGACTGCTTCTTTTCCAGCTAATTCCTCTGCTTGGTACTCTTCAGGGAATGTAACGGTTACGTCTCTTTCTTCACCTGGTTCTACGCCAACTAAACCTGATTCGAATCCTGGGATGAAGGAGTTTGATCCCAGCTCTAGAGAGTGGTTTTCTGCTTTTCCACCATCAAAAGGAACACCGTCGACAGATCCTTCATAGTCAATCACAACGGTATCGCCATTTTCTGCGGCAGACTCTTTTAGAACCATTTCTGCATGTTGCTCACGCTTGCTTTCAAGATTGGCGTCTACTTCTTCATCTGACACGTTGCGTTCTTGTTTTGTCACATCTAGCTCTTTGTATTGACCCAATGTAACCTCAGGTTTTACGGGAACTGTAGCGACGATTTCCCAGTCTTGTCCTTCTTCCATTGATTTCACATCAATGTCTGGACGACCCACTGGATCAATCCCTGCTTCGTCTACCGCTTTGCTGTATACTTCTGGAAGTACTTCGTTCAATGCGTCTTCAAAAAGTGCGGATTCTCCATACATAGAGTTAAACACTTGACGGGATATTTTTCCTTTACGGAAACCTGGCACGCTAATGTTTTGTCTTGCTTTGTTAAAAGCTGCATCCAATCCTGTTTTAATTTCTTCTTTTGTGATTGTGAATTCCAACGTACCCGTGGATGCACCTGTTTTTTCCCATTTGACTGACATTTTATTACCTCCGAATGTTATTGTTTCTTAAACTTTCTCATTTACACACCTAATTATTTTACACCACATAAAACCAATTGTAAACCAACAAATCCGGTTTTGCCATTCTACGCTTCTGGTTCACGCGTTAATTGGTCAAACCACGCTTTCATCGACGCGGACAAACGGCCTTCTTCTATTGCGACTTCTCCATAGTACGCAGCTAAGTAATAAGAGGTCCACTCAACTGGATCCGTGATGACCTCTTCTAAAAAGGGATACACACGTAAAAGATGGCGGTCTACTTCTTGTTGAATCATGGCCAATAAAGACGGGTTTTTTTCTAGCTGTTCTTCTAAGAGAGTGTGCACCTGTTTGAATAAGGTCATCTCATCCAATGGTTCCAACGTCTGTGGCTTGACTTCTTTGATTTCATCAAACCACAACATCTGGAACGAACCGGTTGCACCTTGTTCGCGCAAGATATGCAGCAAAATCGTGCGCGACTCATTGGCTACATAAGGATGCACCAATAACGAACGAGCGATTTGCTGGAATAGACGGCGTGGAATATGCGAGGCCTCTTGAAGCAGACTCATTTGTTGTTCGCGGTTAAACTCTCCTAATTTCTGGAAGTTTTCGACTCGCTTTTTTTGTTGTTGGCGTTGTTCGTGTTCGTATGCGTCTTTTTCAGTAGAAAGAGTGTGGGCCAGTTCTATCCACCCCGCACTTTCTTTCAACGCGGGCTGGTGTGTTTCCCACTTTTTCATGAGTGTTTCTGCTTGAAGAAAAAGCTGCTGTTTTTTTAAAAGGGTAAGATAAAACAGCTGATGTTCTGGTGTCTCTTCAAACACATCTTGATGTTTTTCTGCCAAGCTATGTGCCTTGTCTATTTTTCCTTGTTCCGCAAGAATCGTTGCGTATAAAATAATCGCTGTACGTGTTTGTTCTATCGCATACGCATTTTCAATGGCCTGTTCTGCCTCTTCAATAAACCCTGTTTCAAGAAACCGAACAGCTTGTAAGACATACATGGTGTAGTTTTTAGGAAAAGGAATCGAATTTCCCATGTCAGAACCCCTATCGTTTGTTTCTTTTAGTGTACCACACGCATCCCTTCCCTGTGCACACAACCAATACCTCTTCTATTTATCTCTGCTAACTTAGAGAGGTCTACTCAAGTAATCCATACTTGAATGATTATAAAAAAACAGAAGAGTCAAAGGGAAGAAGGGGTGGTTTCCATCTCTTTGATTCTTCTGTTTTTTTAAAAAGCACGAAATCGTGCATACCGTTCTGCGACCAATTGTTGTGGGTCTTTCTTGGTTGCGTCGGTCAAAAAAAGATGCAGGCGGTTTCTGATTTCTTCTAATGCTTTCTCTTTTGTTTGAGTGCCAAATTCATCTGTTTCCGACACGATGCCGTCGATAACCTTTAGTTCTTTCAAATCATGGGCGGTCAGTTTCATGACTTCGGCAGCCTCTCTGGAGCGTGTTGGATCTTTCCAGAGAATCGAGGCAAAGCCTTCAGGAGAAAGCACTGAATAAATTGCGTTTTCCATCATCCACACTTCATTGCCAACGGCTAACGCAAGAGCCCCACCGCTTCCTCCTTCTCCCATAATAAATGAAAGAATTGGCACTTTTAATTGACTCATCAACAATAAGTTTCGCGCAATCGCTTCACCTTGGCCTCGTTGTTCGGCTTCCACTCCACAATATGCCCCTGACGTGTTGACGAAAGTCACAATGGGGCGGTTAAACTTTTCAGCTTGCTGCATCAATCGATACGCTTTTCGGTACCCTTCCGGATGCGGAGAGCCAAAATTTCGTTGAATGTTTTCCTGAATGTTTTTGCCTTTTTGGTTGCCGATTACGGTGACTGGGATGCCTTCAAAAGACGCAATCCCGCCTACAATCGCCGCATCATCCTTTACGTTTCGATCGCCGTGAAATTCCAGGAAGTGATCAAAGAGCGTGTCGGTTAATTCAAGTACCGACAACCGATTGATGTCGCGCGCTTTCAGAACTATATCCATTGCTTCTGTCATTGTTTACACCTTCTATCTTTTTATGCCACGTTTCTTTCTTGACTATACCCCAAACACTTAACGATGCAACTGTAAAATCGTGGCCAACGTCTGTTTGAGTTCTGTTCGTGGCACAATTTTGTCAATAAACCCATTTTTAAGTACCGTTTCAGCTTGCTGAAAATCACTTGGCAACACTTCTTTGATTGTCGCTTCAATCACACGACGCCCGGCAAACCCAACCAGCGCACGAGGCTCTGATAAAATAATGTCTCCTTGCATCGCAAAACTGGCGGTCACGCCTCCAGTTGTTGGATCTGTCAAGACGGTCACGTATAAAAGCCCTTCGTCACTATGGCGGCTGATAGCTCCACTTGTCTTGGCCATTTGCATCAAAGACAAAATCCCTTCTTGCATGCGCGCCCCACCTGAGCAGGTGAATAAAACGACCGGCAAGCGCTCTTTTGTGGCTTGTTCAAACAAGCGTGTCACTTTTTCTCCGACCGCTTGGCCCATACTGCCCATGATAAAATGCGAATCCATGATTCCAATCGCAACAGGTGCTCCGCCAATCAAGGCTTTTCCTGTCACAATGGCTTCGCGAAGACCAGACGAAATTTGTGTTTTTTGAATCTTTTCTGTGTAGCCTGGAAAATCAAGCGTGTTCACAGACACCACCTCTTCGTCCCATTCTTCAAACGAAGCATCATCCACGGTCAACAACAATCGTTCTTGCGCGGTGACGCGAAAGGCGTACGCACATTCTGGACAAATTTTATTTCCTTCAAGTTCTTTGTAATAAATGGCTTTTTTACAATTTGGACATTGTTTAAACATCCCGTCTGGTACTGTAGAAAAAGACTGTATGTCTGTGGTCTTTTCTTTGCTGGCACCTAAGGGAATGTACTCTCGTTTTTTAAACAGACGCACACGCTTCCCCCCCTTTTTCTTTCCTGTGATTCACTCTTTTGAACGATCTGTTCTATGGACGAAACCCTTGTTTCTTAAAGGAATGATCGCCGGTTTCTTTCCATCTCGGAATAAACTCATTTTCTAAATACAAGGTGGTGTACGTACCTTGTTGAATGGCTGGGTCTTCCAAGAGGGCTTGGTGGAAAAACTGGTTTGTGTGAATCCCGCTAATCACCATTTCTCCCAATGCACGTTTCATTTTTTCAATCGCTTCGTCCCTGTCTCGCCCATGCACAATCACCTTTGCGACCATGGCGTCATAATAGGAAGAAATCGTGCACCCTTGATACAACCCACTGTCCACTCGAATACCCGGACCTCCGGAAGGAAGGAGAAGGAAATCAATCGTTCCTGGGGACGGAATAAAGTTAAAGGAAGGATTTTCCGCATTGATTCGACACTCCATAGCATGCCCAGAAAGCGTCACGTCTGCTTGTTCCAGTTGGAGAGGCAGTCCATACGCAATCTCAATTTGGGCTTTAATCAAATCAATCCCAGTTGTCATTTCTGTAATCGGGTGTTCTACTTGGATACGCGTATTCATTTCCATAAAGTAAAAGTCATTGTGTTCGTCTAATAAAAATTCAACCGTTCCCGCATTGCGGTACTTGATGAAAGAAGCAGCTCGCACAGCGGTTTTCCCAATTTCTTCGCGCAGTTCTTGCGTAAGAGCTGGCGAAGGGGATTCTTCCATTACTTTTTGGTGGTTGCGCTGCAACGAACAATCACGCTCTCCTAAATGGATCACATTTCCATAATGATCGGCGAGCAACTGAACTTCGATGTGTCTAGCAGGAGCAATGATTTTTTCAAGGTACATCCGCCCGTCCCCAAAGGCTGCTTGAGCCTCGGCTTGTGCAGCTAGGAAAGCGGTTCGTACGTCTTCTAACGCATAGATTTCCCGCATGCCTTTTCCGCCCCCACCAGAAGCTGCTTTTAAAAGCACAGGAAACCCAATAGCTGCGGCTTTTTCTTTGGCATCTTCAATGTCCGTTAAGAATCCATCACTTCCAGGGATAATCGGCACATTGGCTTGCTTCATCAGTTCGCGAGCTTTGGCTTTGTTTCCCATTTGGTCAATGACTCGTTTGTCTGGACCGATAAAGACAATGTTTAATTCTTCACACATTTCGGTGAAACGGCTGTTTTCAGAAAGGAAGCCAAATCCTGGATGGATGGCTTCCGCATTTGTCAACAAAGCAGCACTGAGAATGTTTTGCATATTCAAATACGACTCTGTCGCAGTGGCTGGTCCGATACAAATTGCCTCATCTGCCAATTGCATGTGAAGTGCATCTCGGTCTTCTTCAGAGTAAACGGCTACTGTTAAAATACCCATTTCTTTACATGCTCGAATGATTCGGCATGCGATTTCTCCACGATTTGCAATCAGTATTTTTTTAAACATAGTCTACCTTCCTATTATAAATGTCATTTCTACTTCACACACTTTTTTCCCATCTACGTACGCAACGCCTTTTCCAATTCCAGCGTATTCACGAAGTTTGACAATGTCTACTTTTAAAACCAATTGGTCTCCTGGAACTACTTTTTTGCGGAATTTCACGTGGTTCAATCCACCTAAATACGCGGTTTGGTTTTTAAATTGGTCCAATTTCAAAAGCGGAATGGAGCCTGCTTGCGCCAAGCTTTCCACAATCAATACTCCTGGCATAACCGGTTCACCCGGGAAGTGTCCTTGGAAAAATTCTTCGTTGATAGTGACGTTTTTAATCGCTGTAACGTGTTCACCTGGGATCAATTCGGTCACTTTATCAATATAGTAAATAGGGTAACGATTTGGGATCAATTCTTGGATTTCTTTGATATTCATTTCAGTCATGTTTATTCCTCCGTTTGTATAATAAATAAAGGTTGATTGTATTCGACAGCTGTTTTATCTGTCGCAACTACGCGTTTTATGGTTCCTGCTACATCGCTTTTCATTTCGTTCATTACTTTCATGGCTTCAACGATACACAACGTATCTCCTTCAGCCACACGGTCGCCTTCTTGAACAAAGACAGGCTCGCCTGGAGCTGGGGAAAGGTAGACGACCCCTACAATAGGAGAAGTCACCACGTGTCCTGTTTCAGGCACAGCTTCTTCTGAAGTAGAATCATCCTTGTTTTGTACGTCGGGTCCTTTGCTTGGCTGTTGTTGTGGAGTACGTGTAGGCTCTACTTGGCTAGCCTCTTCTTGTACACTTGTTTCTTGTTTTGTTGAGTGTGTTGGATGTTGCGGGAGAAGAGGAGACGTGTTTTTACTCATACGAACTTCAACATCTCCGTATTTAAGGTCAAACTCACGAAGAGAAGACTGATCCACTTGTTCAATCAGATCGTGTAATTGTTCGTAATCCATGTTTATTCCTCCCACTTTTTAAAGCACGTAACGGCATTGTGTCCACCAAATCCAAGCGAATTGTTCAACGCATAGCGAATGTTTTTCTCTCTGGCTTTGCCTGGAATGTAATCCAAGTCACAGGCTTCGTCTGGATCGGATAGACCAATTGTTGGAGGCAAGATGCCTTCTTGTAACGCTCTCACACAAGCAATCGCTTCTAGAGCCCCTGCGGCACCTAACAAGTGTCCAGTCATGCTCTTTGTGCTTGAGATGGCTACAGTAGACGCTGCGTCACCTAGAGCTGTTTTTATCGCAGCGGTTTCTGCGCTATCGTTTGCAGGTGTACTGGTTCCGTGTGCATTGATGTAGCCTACTTCGGAAGGGGTAATGCCCGCTTCTTTCATGGCAATAGTCATGGCACGTGCAGCCCCGTCTCCGTCTGGTGTTGGCGCCGTCATGTGAAAACTATCTGCCGTTGCGCCGTAGCCTACAATTTCAGCAAGTATGTTTGCGCCACGAGCCTGTGCGTGCTCTAGGCTTTCAAGAACCAGCACCCCGGCTCCTTCTCCCATCACAAATCCGTGACGGTCTTTGTCAAATGGGATGGAAGCACGATCTGGATCTTCGGATGTGGACAAAGCGGTTAACGCCGCAAATCCACCTACTCCGATTTCATTGATGCTGGCTTCTGCACCTCCGGCAAACATCACGTCGGAGTATCCGTCTTTAATGCTTCGGAAGGCTTCCCCAATTGAGTTGTTTCCAGATGCACATGCGGTCACAATGGACATGTTGACTCCTTTGGCACCTGTAGCAATGGAGATGTTTCCTGCAACCATATTGCCAATGGCCATAGGAACAAAGACAGGCGCAATGCGGTCTACACCTTTGTCGTGCATTTTAATGATTTGAGACTGCATCGCATGCAAGCCACCAATTCCAGAACCAACGATGACTCCAACGCGTGTGGCGTCTTCTTTCTCCATGTCTAGGCCACTGTTTTTCAGTGCTTCTAGAGAGGCTGCCACACCATATTGAGAAAATTCATCCATTCGTTTTCCAAATTTACGGTCCATATAATCCGCAGCTTTAAAGTCTCTCACTTCACCTGCTACATGGATAGAAATAGGTGACCCATCAAATTTGGTTAGTTTTTGGATGCCGTTTCGTCCATGTTTCAATCCATCCCACAAAGCTTCTGCGCTATTTCCAAGTGGCGTGATTGCACCCATTCCTGTAATTACTACTCGTGTCATCTTTTTTCCTCCTATCCGTTCATAACCATTCCACCGTCAACGTGGATCACTTGACCTGTTATGTACGATTGTGTGCTTAAAAATACTGCCGTTCTTGCGATATCTTCAGCTTGTCCTAATTTTTTCAATGGAATTTGTCCAAGAATTTGTTTTTTCACGTCGTCTGTTAAGACGTCGGTCATGTCTGATTCGATGAAACCAGGCGCAATCGCATTGACTGTAATGCCCCGTGAGGCAAGTTCTTTGGCAGCAGATTTTGTCAATCCTACCACTCCTGCTTTACTTGCGGCATAGTTTGCTTGTCCAATATTTCCTGTTGTCCCTACGACACTTGAAATATTTAAAATGGTTCCGCTTCGTTGTTTCAACATTATTTTTGCGGCATGTTTGATGGTATTGAAAGTGCCGACTAAGTTGACATCGAGAGTGGCTCTGAAATCTTCTGGAGTCATCCGAATCAACAAGTTGTCTCGTGTAATCCCAGCATTGTTGACAAGCACATCTACGCTTCCAAACACTTCTTTTGCTTCTTTGATTAGTCTTTCAGCAACCTCAAAGTCACTGACGTCTCCTGTGACAACATGAACAGCAGAACCATGTTGGGCCATCTCTTCAATTAACTCTTTTGAGATGTCTTTTCGGCCATTTAAGACAATATTTGCACCGGTCTTGGAAAACTCTTTGGCAATTGCGTATCCAATCCCGCGAGAACTTCCTGTAACGATAACTGTTTGCTTTATAGGGGTCATGTCGCACTCCTTCGTATGTTTACTAGCTGACTTGATTTTCTGTCAAGGCAGCCACTGTTTTGTCAAAACTTTTTGTGTCTTGTACATTTAAAATCTGTACCGATGGATCTATTTTTTTCACAAACCGACTCAATACTTTTCCAGGACCTACTTCGATAAACGTCTGGACGCCACTTTGAATCATGGCGCGTATCATGTCTTCAAAATAAACAGGTTCCATTACTTGGCGGACCAATGTATGGGCCATTTCTTCAGTGGAGTCAAATGCTCGTGCCAACGTGTTGCTAAAAACTGGCTTTGTCCCTTGATGCATATTTAGCGTGAGGATTTCTTTGTTTAACCGTTCTGCCGCCGGAGCCAACAGTTTGGTGTGAAAAGGACCACTTACTTGCAAGGGGATCACTTTTTTGGCACCTTCTGCTTCGAGCAAGCGACTTGCTTCTTCAACGCCTTTTGTCTCTCCGCCAATCACAATTTGCCCAGGCATGTTGTAGTTTGCTGGCGCCACGTAATGGGTCTGAGACACCTCGGCACAAATCCGTTCAATTGGTTGACGCTCCATGCCCATGATGGCAGCCATAGCCCCTTGCCCTTTTGGATACGCCTCTTCCATAAACTGTCCTCTTTTTCGGACAAGCCCAAGAGCGTCTTCAAAAGAAAACACCCCCGCTGAAACAAGGGCTGTGTATTCTCCTAGGCTAAGTCCAGCCGTTACATCGGCGTCTATGCCGTGCTCGTTTAAAAGCAGCTCAAACGCATGACTCCATGCCAACAGCAACGGTTGTGTGAACGATGTTTCGTGCATTTTGTCGTTTTCTGTAAACGATAGGGAGGCAATGTCTTCTTGTAAGATGTCACTTGCATCCGCAATGGTTTGTTTGACGATGGAATGAGCGTCATAGAGCTCTTTGCCCATTCCAGAAAACTGTGCTCCTTGTCCGCTGAATAAAAAAGCTATGGACATATATAAGCCCCCTCTTTCTTTTTCTTTCATAAAAAAAACCGAAAAAGAAGTGAAGACCCTGCTTCATTCAATTTTTCGGCTTGAGTTTTTTATGAACGGATAGTTTGTGCGTGTTGAATTAAATCGACTTGTCTTTGGATGGTCTCGTGGTATTCTTTCATCAATTCATCGATAATTTCTTTGCTGCTTTGTTCTTTGTTGATGAGACCTGCACACTGTCCAGACATAAAAGAACCTGTGTCTTTGTCTCCGTCCACGACGGCTCTTTTCAATGCACCTTTTGCAAGTGCTTCTAGTCTACTGAAGTCTGGTTTTTCATCACTAGTAATCTCTTTTTCAACTTTTAGGTATTTACGTGTCAACTTGTTTCGCAACACACGAACAGGGTGTCCAGTCAACTGGCCTGTCACAACGGTGTCAATATCTGTTGCTTTTAAGATAGCGTCTTTGAAGTTTTGATGGGCGATACTTTCATGTGCAACAACAAAGCGAGTGCCAAGTTGTACCCCAGCTGCGCCTAAGCACATTGCTGCCGCCATACCGCGACCATCTGCAATCCCACCGGCTGCGATTACAGGAATAGAAACAGCATCCACCACTTGAGGCACTAAGTTGAGTGTAGTTGTACGCCCAATATGACCTCCAGCTTCTGATCCTTCACAAATCACCATATCGGCACCGTCTTTTTCCATACGCTTTGCAAGTGCTACAGAAGCGACCACTGGAATTACCACAACACCAGCTTCTTTAAACCGGGCCATGTATTTTCCAGGGCTTCCAGCTCCTGTTGTGATGACCTTTACTTTTTCTTCGATAATGACGTCAACCACTTCGTCTACATAACGAGACAACAAAAGAAGGTTGACTCCAAACGGTTTATCGGTCATTTTTTTTGTCTCTTGAATCAAAGCCCGAATGGTCGATCCAGGTTCATGTCCTGAACCAAGCATGCCAAGTCCTCCAGCATTTGAAACGGCACTTGCTAAGCTAGGTGTTGCCACCCAAGACATGGCCCCTTGTACGATTGGGTACTCAATCCCCAACTTTTCCGTAATGAGTTCATTCATGAACGTTTCTTCCCTTCCGTGCCTATTATTGTTTAGCTAGTTCTGCGTCTACATAAGAAACGAGGTCGCCAACTGTGTTTAGTCCTTCTTCAGATTCAATCTTGATGTCAAACTCATCTTCAATGTCGTTGATGACTTGGAAAAGATCTAAGCTATCGGCATCCAATTCTTCACGGAAATTTGTTTCTAACTTAACCTCTTCTTCTTCTTTGTCCAATTGGTCCACGATAATTTCTTGAATTTTGTTAAATGATGTCATTTTATATTCCTCCATTAGGTTAGTTTTATTTTTTTATAGTTGATACACTTTTTTATATTTTATATAAAATAGAACCCCACGTTAAGCCGCCACCAAATCCAGTCATCATCACGACTTGTTCACTGCCAAGCGTTAACGTTTGATCATTGACACAATCTGTCAGCAAAATTGGGATACTTGCTGCAGAGGTATTGCCATACTTTTCAATGTTGCTTGCAAACTTCGATAGAGGCAGATTTAGTTTTTTTGCAATGATTTTGATGATGCGTTTATTTGCTTGATGCAAAATAAACAAATCTACCTCATCTAAAGTCATGTTTGCTTTTTCAGCAGTTTCTTGCATGTTTTTGGTTACGTTTCGAACAGCAAAATCAAAGATGGCTTTTCCATCCATGGTTAAATAAGATTGCTTGGACTCGTCTTCTCCAGTTGCTAACGGATTTTTGAGAGGCGAATACCCACACGTTAAAGACCGCCCTCCTGCGCCATCTGCATGTAGACTTTCGGCTAAAATTCCACGTTTCGAGGTTGTTTTCTTCAAGGACTGCACCCGCTCCGTCTCCAAAGAGAACAGCCGTAGAACGGTCGTCCCAATCCACTACTTTAGACATCGTCTCTCCGCCAATCACCAGTCCGTAAGAATAGTCGGAACCAGTCAGTAGTTTTTCTGCTGTCGATAGAGCATACACAAATCCTGAACATGCGGCACTCAAATCAAATGCGTAGCTATTGGTTGCTCCGATTGCATCTTGAACCAAACACGCGACTGAGGGACTTTGAAAATCGGGTGTCATTGTTGCAACAATAATGAACCCTATCTCGTCGGGTGTGACATTTGACGTGTCCAACAGAGAACGTGCTGCCTGAATACAAAGATCGGACGTATTCTCGTTCGTTGCAATGCGTCTTTCTTCGATGCCTGTTCGTGTGCGAATCCATTCGTCAGACGTATCCATCCACTCTTTGAGATCGTCGTTTAAGACTCTTTTTTCCGGAAGATATTTTCCGGCAGCAATGATTTCTGAGTACATGTCTTTCTTCACTCTTCCGGTAAGTTATTTTTAGTTTTTTCCATAAAAATGTGCAAATTTCTCAATCCTTTGATCAAGGTTTCAATTTCATCTGCATCCATTTCTTCAATTGTCTCTTTCACCATATCTCGATGGAATTTGTCATGAAGACGGTACAATAGTCGACCTTTTTTCGTCAATCCTAATTTCACTACGCGTCTATCTTTTTCACATCTGACGCGTTCCACATAGCCTTTTTTCACGAGATTGTTGATTGAGACAGTCAACGTACCCACCGTGACACACAAAACAGTAGACACTTGTGTCATCGTTCGTTCACGATCCATTCCAATCGCTTCAATCGTGTGCATCTCTTTTACTGAGATGTCTTTGAACATACTGCCCTTTAGTGCTGTTTCTTCAATGGTGAGTACTTCATTAAAGATTGTGACTAGGTATTCATTTATCTCATCAACCAACGGGTTCAAGTAGGAGCCTCCCTTCCTAGCAACCAAACCAACTTGTTTGAACATCGAATAGTTTGACTATCAAAACATTAAACGAGACGGAAACTATTGTCAACCTTCTTTTTTAAAAATAAATACTGAAACCCCTTCCATTGCACGTTTCTCTATCCTTTTTTGACAAGAATAAAACCACCCTTTTTTCCAAAAAGCAGGAAAAAGGGTGGTTTTATGAATTGTTTGTACAGTTTTTTCGTTTATTCGTCTTCTTTTTCTACAAATCCTTCGATATCTTTAAAGTTCACAATGGTTTTTTCTTCCACAAGATCAAACATTTTTTTCGAGGACTTATCCCAATGAACATTTACAACGGCACTATTGGTCAATAACTTTTCAATAACACCCTTCATGTGCTCTCCACGAAACGTAAAAATGATTTCATCACCGATATCAGGACGCAGTGATTCTTTTATTTGTTCAATCAATTCAACTGCTTCGCTATAGGGCAAACCTAACAAGTTTGCGATTCTGGAATTACTTGCACCTTTGCGCAATTCTTTTTCTACGAGTGCTTGTATCTCACTAGAGATTTTTTCTGTCATACATTATCCCTCTATTCTATAGTATAATGTGTTCCCAAAACAATTGACTACTCTATATTACCATAATACCCCGCTAAAATCGACTTACTCGCTTGTTTGCCGTCTTTCGACTTTTTTTTAGAGGTTTTTTCTACTACTCTCTCTCTTTTTTCCTGTTTTTAGATTTTTTTATTACCATTTCACTGACATATCACTTACGTATACATTCGCTTTTGCACCACGCAAATACCACTAGAAACAACTAATCCAGACGGATGTGTGTAGCTTTCAAACATGCAAAGAATTTCTTAAACATTGGTTAAGATTGAGGTAAGAGACACAGACTAAGTGGGGGATTGGATTATGAGAAAGTAAAAACCCTTCTGATTAGAGGATTAACATCTACTCAGAAGGATTTTAGGTTTTTTGAACACGAACCAACAAACTCCTAATTTTTCGTTGGATACACTCATGTTTGTGTCTGTTTGTTTCTTACATATAGAAAGACACCGATTCCGGTTAATACAAGAACAATCAGCACAATGTAGCGCCAGTAAAGATGCCAATAGTACAAGAATCCTTTTTTTTGTTGTGCTTTATTTTTTTCAACCACTTCTTTTGGAGGTGCGTCAATCCGCGTTCCTCTAATGAGCAAACGATGAGAATTAATCATATACGGCGTACACGTCAGCAACGTTAAATAATCTTCGTCTTTTACAATTTGGACTGTTTTTGTCTCGGTAGGTTCGACTGTTTGGATTTGGTCTACTTCGTAAAACAATTCTCCAGCTATCGTTTCTACATAAAACACATCGCCAACGCGCATCTTATCTAAATCCGTAAACAGACGTGCTTCCGGCAGCCCTCTATGAGCTGTTAGTACACTATGCGTATTTTCTCCCCCTACAGGCAGTGACGTCCCTTCTAAGTGTCCTACCCCTTTTTGCAAGATAGATTCAGTGGTGCCTGCGTAAATAGGCAAAGAGAGGCTCAGCGTCGGTACGTTGAGTACGCCAATTTTCTCTTTGACCTGGAGCATTTCTGCATACGTTCGAACTCCGTCTGCGCGTTCTTCTTTTGTATACGGATCTACCCAACGTAAATTGGGTTCTAGCGCTTCGTTGTAGGCGTTTGCTAAGTTTATACTTTCTTCTTTTAATTCAGGCGTGATATTTTGTTCTATTTCTTCTTGAAAATCATGTACTTCCATTGTAAACGCATAATCATAATAGACTTGAGAAATAAATGGATACAAAATAAAAGCTAATCCAATGACAATTCCAACTCCCACTACTATCTTACGTATGTGACTAGAAGATTTGACTGTATGTTTTTTCATAGACATCGCTCTGTCTCCTCTGCTTCATCGAATAAATATGAAGTACAACATTTAC
>CAYZZA010000026.1:0-15965 GCA_964482685.1 uncultured Carnobacteriaceae bacterium | reverse complement strand
ATAATACTTATTTCGTGGCATAACATACGAATGATTTGGAAGGAGGTTCATTTATGACCCGTAGTTTAAAAAAGGGACCTTTCGTCGATGCTCATTTGATGAATAAAGTCCAAGCAATGGAAAAAAATGATAAAAAAACAGTCATTAAGACTTGGTCACGTCGTTCTACAATTTTCCCTAATTTCATTGGACATACCATCGCGGTATATGACGGACGTAAACACGTTCCGGTATATATTCAAGAAGATATGGTAGGACACAAACTTGGTGAATTTGCACCAACAAGAACATTCCGTGGACATTCAAATGACGACAGAAAAACAATGAAACGCTAATTAGTTAGTTAGTGAGGGGAGGACAAACTCATGGTAGAACAAATCACAGCAGCAAAAGCTACTGCTAAGATGGTTCGCATCGCTCCACGTAAAGTACGTTTAGTTATTGATTTAATTAGAGGGAAAGAAATTGGAGAAGCGTTATCAATCTTACGTTTTTCAACTCAAGGATCAGCTGGAGTTATTGAAAAAGTGCTTATGTCAGCAGTTGCAAACGCTGAACACAACTACGATATGGATGTAGAAGATTTGGTTATAAGCGAAGCTTACGTAAACGAAGGAGCAACGTTAAAACGTTTCCGTCCTCGTGCGAAAGGATCAGCTTCACCAATTAATAAAAGAACAAGCCACATTACAGTAGTGGTATCTGAGAAGAAGGAGGGATAATCTGTGGGACAAAAAATAAACCCTAATGGATTCCGTGTAGGCGTAATCAAAGACTGGGATGCAAAATGGTATGCTGAGAAAGATTTCGGAGATAAATTAATCGAAGACTTGAAAATTCGTGATTATATCGAGAAAAACTTAAACGAAGCGTCTGTTGCACGTGTTGAAATTGAACGTGCTGCAAACCGTGTGAACATTTCGATCCATACAGCAAAACCAGGAATGGTTATTGGTAAAGGTGGTTCTGAAGTTGATTCATTACGTCGTGCTCTAAATGACCTAACTGGTAAACGAGTTCACGTAAACATTATCGAAATTAAGAGACCTGATTTAGAAGCTAAATTAGTAGCTGAAAACATTGCACAACAACTTGAAAACCGTGTGTCTTTCAGACGTGCACAAAAACAATCAATTCAACGAACAATGCGTAGTGGAGCTAAAGGTATCCGCACACAAGTCGGTGGACGTTTGAATGGTGCAGATATTGCTCGTTCTGAGAGTTTCGCAGAAGGTACTGTTCCTTTGCATACGCTACGTGCTGACATTGACTACGCACATGCAGAAGCAGATACAACATACGGAAAACTTGGAGTTAAAGTATGGATCTACAAAGGCGAAGTATTGCCTGAGAAGAAAAATGAGAAGGGAGGAAAATAATCATGTTAGTACCTAAACGTGTAAAATTCCGTCGTGAGTTTCGTGGAAAAATGAAAGGCGAAGCTAAAGGCGGAAAAGAAATTGCATACGGTGACTATGGTTTACAAGCGCTTGATTCCCACTGGGTAACAAACCGCCAAATCGAAGCTTCACGTATTGCAATGAACCGTTACATGAAACGTGGTGGGAAAGTATGGATTAAAATTTTCCCTCACAAATCTGTAACTGCAAAAGCAATTGGTGTTCGTATGGGTTCAGGTAAAGGGGCACCAGAATCATGGGTATCTCCTGTAAAACGTGGAAAAATCATGTTTGAAGTAGGCGGAGTTTCTGAAGAAGTAGCTTATGAAGCATTACGTCTTGCTGCTCACAAACTTCCTATGAGAACAAAGATTGTAAAACGTGAAGAAAGTGGTGAATCGAATGAAGGCTAAAGATATCAAAGGTTTGTCCACTGCTGAAATGCACGATAAAGAAAGTGAATTTAAAGAAGAGTTGTTCAATTTGCGTTTCCAGCTGGCAACAGGGCAATTAGAAAACACTGCTCGCCTACAAGAAGTCCGTAAATCGATTGCACGAATCAAGACAGCTCTGCGACAAGCAGAAACCAACTAAAAAAACTTGAATGAATGTAAAAGGAGGACAAGCCAGAATGAGCACAGAACGTAATGAACGCAAAGTGTATCAAGGTATTGTTGTTTCCGATAAAATGGAAAAAACAATTGTGGTAGAAGTGTCTACACAAAAACAACACAAAATGTATGGCAAGCGTATCAAGTATTCCAAGCGTTACAAAGCGCACGATGAAAACAATAGTGCCAATGTTGGCGATACAGTCAAAATAATGGAAACTCGTCCATTGTCAAAAGACAAACGTTTCCGTTTACTTGAAGTGGTAAACAAAATCGAAACTGTATAAGCAACACTGAAAAGACGGACTACATTTTTTGAGTTCGAAAGGAGGATCCCAACGTGATTCAACAAGAAAGTCGTATGAGAGTTGCTGACAACTCAGGAGCGCAAGAAGTTTTAGTAATTAAAGTACTTGGCGGTTCAGGCCGTAAAGTAGCAAACATCGGTGACGAAGTTGTGGTAACTGTTAAACATGCAACACCTGGTGGCGTTGTCAAAAAAGGTGAAGTTGTACGTGCTGTTATTGTTCGTACAAAGTCAGGTGCTCGACGCAGTGATGGTTCATACATCAAGTTTGACGAAAATGCCTGCGTTATCATCCGTGATGACAAAGCTCCACGTGGAACACGTATCTTTGGACCAGTTGCCCGTGAGTTGCGCGAAAATAACTTCATGAGAATTATTTCTCTAGCTCCGGAAGTATTATAATAAATACAATCTGCTCCTAGGAGGTGCACGCAAAAATGATTATCAAAACAGGGGACAAAGTCCTGATCACAACAGGTAAAGACAAAGGTAAAGAAGGTATCGTGTTAAAAACACTCCCTAATAAAGACCGTGTCATCGTTGAGGGTCTAAACCTTATGAAAAAACATGTCCGCCCAAGTGGTACAGATGCACAAGGAGGCATACTTGAAACAGAAGCACCTATTCATGTTTCAAACGTTATGCTCGTTGATCCATCCAATGGCCTACCAACAAAAGTTGGCTTTAAAATAGAAAATGACAAAAAAGTTCGCTTTTCTAAAAAAACAGGCAATGCTTTATAAAATAGATTAGGAAGGAGGGACTCACCTTTATGAATCGCCTCAAAGAGAGATACATGAATGAAGTACGTACTTCATTAGTTGAGAAGTTTGAATACTCATCCATTATGCAAGCACCAAAAATTGAAAAAATTGTTGTAAACATGGGTGTTGGTGACGCTGTTGCAAACACAAAGAGTTTAGACAAAGCAATGGAAGAATTAACACTAATTGTTGGACAAAAACCGATTGTAACAAAGGCTAAAAAGTCTATCGCTGGTTTCCGTTTGCGTGAAGGAATGCCAATCGGTACAAAAGTTACACTTCGCGGTGAACGCATGTATGACTTTTTAGACAAATTAGTTACTGTTGCCCTTCCACGTGTTCGTGACTTCCGTGGTGTAAGCAAAAATGCTTTCGACGGACGTGGAAACTACACATTAGGTGTGAAGGAACAACTTATTTTCCCAGAAATCGATTACGATAAAGTAGACAAAGTTCGCGGTATGGATATTGTTATTGTAACAAGTGCCCAAACCGATGAAGAAGCTCGTGAATTACTCGGACAACTTGGAATGCCGTTCCAAAAATAAATCCACAAGGAGGGTACAAGTAGAAATGGCTAAAAAAGCAATGATCGAAAAAAACAAAAAACCAGCCAAGTTTTCAACTCAGGAATATACCCGTTGCGAAAATTGTGGACGTCCACACTCCGTCTACAGAAAATTTAAATTATGTCGTATTTGCTTACGCGAATTCGCCTACAAGGGTCAAATCCCAGGCTTGAAAAAAGCAAGCTGGTAATATTCAAGAATAAAAGCTGTAAAAAGGAGGACTACATCGAATGGTCATGACAGATCCGATTGCTGATTTCTTAACTCGTATACGAAATGCAAACTCTGCACGTCACACAACAGTTGAGATTCCCGCATCCAAATTAAAAAAAGATTTGGCTACTATTTTAAAAAATGAAGGATTTATCAAAAATGTTGAGTTCATCAACGATGACAAACAAGGGATTATCCGCATTTTCATGAAATATGGTCAAAATAACGAGCGTGTAATATCCGGATTGAAACGTATTTCCAAACCAGGTCTGCGTGTATATGTAAACGCAGATGAAATGCCTAAAGTACTTAACGGTTTAGGCGTTGCACTCGTTTCAACTTCAGATGGCGTATGTACAGATAAAGTAGCAAGAGCCAAACACGTAGGTGGAGAAGTACTCGCTTACGTTTGGTAATATATCGAATTGATTAAGGAGGTGCCCGCTGTGAGCCGAATTGGTAAAAAAGTGATCACTATTCCAGAAGGAGTCACTGTGACTCAAAATGGAAACGAGGTTACTGTCAAAGGACCTCAAGGTGAATTGACACAAGAAATTAGTAGTGACATGACATTGAACATTGAAGGCAATGAACTAAACGTTGTTCGCCCAAATGATTCAAAGAAAATGAAAACCATTCATGGAACAACACGTTCATTAGTTGATAACATGGTGGAAGGTGTGACAAAAGGTTTCCAGAAAACATTAGAACTTAATGGTGTTGGTTACCGTGCACAATTGCAAGGTTCAAAACTTGTATTAAACGTAGGTCTATCTCACCCTGTTGAATTTGAACAAGGAGATGACTTGACAGTTGAAGTTCCTAAAAACACAGTTATTGTTGTAAAAGGAATCAACAAACAAGCAGTTGGAGCGTTAGCAGCCAACATCCGCGCTGTACGTCCTCCAGAGCCATACAAAGGCAAAGGAATTCGTTACCAAGATGAACACGTACGTCGCAAAGAAGGTAAAACAGGGAAATAATCTTTCCTTAATTGCCTGTTAGCAAACATAAAAAGAGGTGACCATTGTGATTAAAAAACCAGACAGAAACAAATTGCGTCAAAAACGACACAATCGTGTCCGAAGAAAGCTTTCTGGTACTGCAGAGTGCCCACGTTTGAACGTATTTCGTTCTAACAAAAACATCTACGCTCAATTAATTGATGACGTAGAGGGTGTAACGCTCGCAAGTGCGTCTACATTAGATAAAGATGTGTCAGAAACTGCAAAAACAGAACAAGCAGCAGCAATCGGGAAACTAATTGCCGAGCGTGGAAAAGAAAAAAACATTTCTGCGGTTGTATTTGACCGTGGAGGATACCAATATCATGGACGGGTTAAAGCATTAGCTGAAGCAGCCCGTGAAAATGGATTGGATTTCTAAGAAAAGGAGGAGAAATCTTACATGACTTACATCGATCCGTCAAAAATTGATTTAGAAGATCGTTTAGTAACAATCAACCGTGTAACTAAAGTTGTTAAAGGTGGACGTCGTCTACGTTTTTCTGCTCTAGTAGTTGTTGGAGATAGAAATGGACATGTTGGTTTCGGTACAGGAAAAGCACAAGAAATTCCTGAAGCTATCCGTAAAGCAATTGAAGTTGCTAAAAAGAACTTAATTCAAGTTCCAATGGTTGGAACAACAATTCCTCACCAAGTAATCGGACGCCATAGCGGTGGTCGTGTGCTAATGAAACCAGCTGTTGCCGGTTCTGGAGTATCGGCTGGTGGACCTGTTCGTGCGGTACTAGAGCTTGCAGGAATTCAAGACATTACAAGTAAATCACTTGGTTCAAGTACTCCTGTAAACATGGTAAACGCAACAATTGAAGGATTAACTCAATTGAAACGTGCAGAAGACGTTGCTAAACTCCGCGGTTTAACTGTGGAAGAATTATTAGGGTAAGGGGGACCACCATGGCCAAGTTAGAAATTACTTTAAAACGCAGTGTCATCGGAAGTACTCAAAATCAGCGCGATACTGTAAAGACATTGGGTTTGAAAAAAATCAACTCAACATCTGTACAATCTGACAATGAAGCCGTTCGAGGCATGATCAACACTGTGTCCCACTTAGTGGAAGTAAAAGAAATTTAAGTTGTATATAAACAGTGAGAATAATTGAAGGAGGTGCCAAGTTTTATGAAACTTCATGAATTACAACCTGCAGAAGGATCACGCAAAACACGTCATCGTGTAGGTCGTGGAAACTCTTCTGGTCGAGGAAAAACATCTGGTCGAGGTCACAAAGGTCAAAAAGCACGTTCAGGTGGAGGCACACGTTTGGGATTTGAAGGTGGACAAACACCATTATTCCAAAGATTGCCAAAACGTGGATTTACAAACATTAACCGCAAAGACTATGCAGTCGTAAACCTAGATGTTTTAAACCGTTTCGAAGAAGGTACAGAAATTTCTCCAGCATTGCTTGTTGAAACTGGAATCATCAAAGATGAAAAATCCGGAATCAAAGTGCTTGCAAACGGGAAAGTAGAACACAAATTAACCGTTAAAGCTCACAAGTTCTCTAAAGCAGCTAAAGATGCAATCGAAGCTGCTGGTGGGACGGTTGAGGTGATTTAATGTTGACATTGTTGAAAGACGCATTCAGAGAAAAAGACATACGAAGTAGGATTTTATATACGTTAATGATTTTGATTATTTTCCGTATAGGAACTCATATCACCGTACCAGGTGTAAATGCTTCTGCATTGAAAGATTTGTCCGGATCCGGTCTGTTCAACTTGCTCGATACGTTTGGTGGAGGAGCTCTAAGTAGTTATTCAATTTTTGCACTTGGAGTTTCACCCTATATTACAGCATCGATTGTAGTCGAACTTCTTCAAATGGATATTCTTCCTAAGTTCAAAGAATGGGCAGACCAAGGAGAAGTGGGACGTAGAAAGCTAAACCAAGCAACTCGTTATTTAACAATTGTATTGGCTTTTGCACAAGCATTGGGAATTTCATTTGGATTTAATGCCTTAACTGATTTGGGACTTGTTCGCAACCCAAGCATAACCTCGTATCTGATTATTGCGGTTGTATTAACTGCAGGAACGATGTTAGTAATGTGGCTTGGAGAACAGATTACCGTTAGTGGGTTTGGGAACGGAATCTCCTTGATTATCTTCACGGGGATTGTGGCTCGCATACCAGATGATTTAATGAGCTTTTATAATGTTCAAATTCGTAATGCTGGAGACGAACTCACGAAAGCGATTTTGTTCTCTATTGCCATCTTCCTCTCTTTTGTTCTTTTAACGATTGCCATTATTTACATTGAAGATGCCCGACGTGAAATCCCTATCCAATACACAAAACGCGTATCAGGATCTAGTCAAAGTGCGATGTTGCCGTTAAAGGTCAACTCAGCGGGAGTCATTCCTGTTATTTTCGCGAGTTCGTTTTTGATGACTCCGCAAATTATCTTAGGGTATTTTGCCCAGACGTATGGGAGTGCAGGGTGGTATCAAGTACTCACTTCGATATTTAACTTACAAGAGCCTTTAGGGGCTTTATTGTACACTGTGTTGATTGTTGTCTTTACCTTCTTTTATGCTTTTATTCAGGTCAATCCTGAAAAAGCAGCGGAAAACCTTCAAAAACAAGGAGGGTATATTCCAAGTGTACGTCCTGGAAAGCCGACAGAAAATTTCATCGGAAAACTTCTTGTTCGCCTCAGTACGGTAGGAGCAGTGTATCTGGCATTTATTTCTATTTTGCCAATCGTTGCCTCCAAGCTATGGAACTTACCTAGTTCTGTTTCTTTAGGTGGAACCAGTCTTCTCATTGTAGTAGGAGTTGCATTGGAATCTGTCCGTGAATTAGAAGGACTGCTAAGCAAGAAACAATACCAAGGCTTTATTGAATAAGACTACGCACAGAAATTTTTCTGCGGTCGTTTTCTTATCATAATAAAGGGAGGAAATCATAAGAATGAAATTGATTTTAATGGGATTGCCAGGTGCTGGAAAAGGAACTCAATCAAGTAAAATCGTAGAAACTTACGGAATCCCTCATATTTCAACGGGAGATATGTTCCGTGCAGCCATCAAAAATGGCTCCCAACTTGGGTTGGAAGCCAAAGCGTATATGGATGCGGGTGGACTTGTTCCAGATGATGTTACAGTAGGCATTGTCAAAGAACGTCTCGAAGAAAAAGATGCAGAAAAAGGATTTTTACTCGATGGGTTTCCAAGAACTGAGGTACAAGCTGAAAAACTCGAAACTATTTTAACAAGCATGGATAAGTCTCTCGATGCTGTTATCAATATCGAAGTCAGCAAAGAGCTCTTATTGAAACGACTAACCGGTCGTTTCATGTGCTCAAATTGTGGTGAAGTGTATCACAAGATTACTCACCCAACAAAAGTGGAAGGCACATGTGATCGTTGTGGGGGACACGAGTTCCACCAACGTGAAGATGACAAACCGGAAACGGTTGCCACACGTATAGAAGTAAATGCAAAACAAACCGAAGAATTGCTGCGTTTTTATAAAAAACGAGGACTTGTACACAATGTTGATGGAGAAGCCTCTCCAGATGCGGTATTCCAAGCAATTCAAACGATCATTTCTGAAGCTGGCCTTCATTAATTTTCCTTTTAAAAAGTCTATGCATGAGAGTACAAGGAGTAGTTGAAATGAAGAGTTTGGTGTGTTAGACTATCCCGAGCATTGTTTCCTACAAACGTTCTCAAAAAGTATAAACTGATTATACGATGAGTGAGACATACTCTCACGTTTTGTTTTGCAAAAACACCGTGATAAGGAGGAAAATGAATGGCTAAGGACGATATGATTGAAATTGAAGGAACCGTCGTTGATACACTGCCTAATGCAATGTTTAATGTAAAGCTGGAAAACGGACACGAGATTCTCGCGCACGTTTCCGGAAAAATACGTATGAATTATATCCGTATACTACCTGGAGATAAAGTGACAGTTGAAATGTCACCATACGATTTGACCCGTGGACGGATTACCTATCGTTTTAAATAACAACAGACTCCGCCAAAAAAGAGGAGGGGAATTTCATGAAAGTAAGACCATCCGTTAAAAAGATTTGTGACAAATGTAAAGTCATTCGTAGAAAAGGACGCGTCATGGTGATTTGCGAAAATCCCAAACATAAACAGCGTCAAGGATAAGACTAATAGGAAATATTCAGGAGGTGTGAATTGAATGGCTCGTATAGCTGGTGTAGATATTCCGCGTGACAAACATGTTGTCATTTCACTAACATATATCTTTGGAATTGGTAAAACAACCGCACAAAAAGTATTGAAAAATGCTGGTGTGCCCGAAGATACACGTGTACGTGAATTGACAAACGATCAATTGGACGCAGTCCGTGCAGAAATAGATAAACTTAAAGTCGAAGGAGACCTTCGTCGTGAGCAAAACCAAGACGTAAAACGTCTAATGGAAATTGGTTCTTACAGAGGCGTGCGTCATCGCCGTAAGTTGCCTGTTCGTGGACAAAACACGAAAAACAATGCTCGCACACGTAAAGGTCCTAAAACTTCAATCGCTGGAAAGAAAAAATAAACTAAGCAAAATTAAATAATAAAGTAAGGAGGTCATTGTTCATGGCAAAAAGACCAACTCGTAAACGTCGTGTTAAAAAGAATATTGAGCATGGAATTGCTCACATCCGTTCTACATTTAACAACACAATTGTAATGATTACAGATGCACAAGGAAACGCAGTATCTTGGTCATCCGCAGGTTCTTTAGGTTTTAAAGGATCTAAAAAATCAACTCCATTCGCAGCACAAATGGCAGCGGAAGTAGCTGCTAAAGGTGGAATGGAAAATGGGATGAAAACTGTTGAGGTCGCTGTTAAAGGACCAGGTTCTGGTCGTGAAGCAGCCATCCGTTCTCTTCAAGCAACAGGATTGGAAGTTACGGCTATTCGTGATGTAACACCAATTCCACATAATGGATGCCGCCCTCCAAAACGCCGCCGCGTATAATGAGACTGCACTTTGCAGACTTATGCGCAGCTGCGTGGAATAACGTTTTGAAAGGGGTAGTCTGACAGGATGATCGAAATTGAAAAGCCGGTAATTGAGACAGTTGAGATCAGCGACGATGGCATGTATGGCAAGTTTGTCGTTGAACCACTTGAACGAGGCTATGGGACTACGCTTGGAAACTCCATGCGCCGTATCTTATTGTCATCCCTTCCGGGTGCAGCCGTCACAAGTCTTCAAATCGATGGTGTCTTGCACGAATTTACTGCAATAGATGGTGTTGTTGAAGACGTAACAGCAATCATTTTAAACCTTAAAAAACTCGCACTAAAACTCTATTCCGATGAAGAAAAAACAATCGAAATCGATATAGAAGGTCCAGCCAATGTGACCGCTGCTGATATCATTTACGACAGTGACGTAGAAATCCTTAATCCGGATTTACCTATCTGTACTGTATCTGAAGGTGGCCACTTTCATGCACGTATGACGGCTCAAAAAGGCCGTGGGTATGTACGTGCTGAACACAACAAACATGATGAAATGCCAATTGGTGTGTTGCCTATTGACTCCATTTATACCCCTGTGAGCAGAGTCAACTACCAAGTTGAAAATACACGTATTGGTGAAAAAGAACATTTTGACAAATTAACCATTGAACTTTGGACAGATGGTTCTATCAGTCCAGAAGAGAGTGTAAGTCTGGCTGCTAAGATCATGACAGAGCACTTGAATATATTTGTTAACTTGACTGAAGAAGCCCGTGACGCTGAAATCATGGTTGAAAAAGAAGAAACACAAAAAGAAAAAATGCTTGAAATGACAATCGAAGAACTAGATCTTTCTGTTCGTTCATACAACTGTTTGAAACGAGCAGGAATCAATACGGTTCAGGAATTGACGAATAAAACTGAAGGCGAGATGATGAAAGTCCGTAACCTAGGACGTAAATCTCTTGAAGAAGTGAAATTCAAGCTAGCTGAATTAGACCTTGAACTAAACAAAGAGGACTAATTTTAAGTAGATGAAACAAAGGAGGGTACAACACGATGGGTTACCGTAAATTAGGACGAACAAGCTCACAGCGTAAAGCAATGTTGCGTGATTTGACGTCTGATTTAATCATTAATGAACGCATTGTTACAACTGAAGCACGTGCAAAAGAAGTTCGTTCACTTGCTGATAAAATGGTTACATTGGCAAAACGCGGCGATTTGCATGCACGTCGTCAAGCAGCAGCTTTTGTTCGCAATGAACTTGCAATTGTTCGTGAAACAGAAGACGAAGTAGTCGTTCAAACAGTTTTACAAAAATTGTTTGATGATCTTGGACCTCGTTTTGCAGAACGTAAAGGTGGATACACACGTATCTTGAAAATGGGACCACGCCGCGGAGACGCAGCACCAATGGTGGTTCTTGAATTCGTAGATAAAGCAGTAGAAGCCGAAGCAGAAGAAGCGTAAGTCAAAAAACACCTTTTCTGTTTTTGAATAATTGAATATCACTATAAAACTCACTTTTTTATTTATGAATGAGTGTTACGATGATGGAATGACAGACGTCTTCCGAGTCTAGCTCAGCCTTCTTCCGGTCTAACTGGAAGGAGGCTCATTCATTATAAAGTGATTTTTTTATATTTTTTTGTTTATACATAGCACGAAATAAAAAGTGACCGCGGTCACAGGAGGGGGCTGAACGCATGGATGCATTTCTAGAAGTAGCACATTTATCCTATAAATATTCGGAGGAGGCAACTCGTAAAGCCTTAAACGATTTATCCTTTTCGATACAAGAAGGCGAATGGGTAGCAATTATTGGGCCAAATGGCTCAGGAAAATCAACCTTAGCAAAAGCGATTACAGGATTACTTGAACCGGATGAAGGATCTGTTCATGTAGGTGGACTAATTTTAAATGAAGCAAACGTCTGGAACATCCGTGCGATGGCCGGAATGGTCTTTCAAAACCCTGACAATCAATTTGTAGGCTCAACGGTGCAAGATGATGTAGCATTTGGATTAGAAAATCAAGGCATTGAACGAGACGAAATGATTCAGCGAGTGCATGGAGCTTTAGAGAAAGTGCACATGCTTCGCTTTTTAGACCGAGAACCTGCACGGTTATCTGGTGGACAAAAACAACGTGTGGCAATCGCAGGTGTGGTAGCCTTACAGCCGAAGTTGATTATTTTGGATGAAGCCACGAGTATGTTAGACCCAAAAGGACGTAGAGAAGTCCTAGACGTTATTCGAGATGTAAAAGAACAAGAAGGGTTAACCGTTCTCTCCATAACCCATGATATTGACGAAGCCGCTCAAGCAGATCGGATATTGGTGTTAAAAGAGGGATCTTTGGTTCAAGAAGGAACCCCTGAGGAAGTATTCTTATTCGGGGAAAAATTGATTGAAATGGGCTTAGAATACCCTTTTTCGGAGCAATTAAAACACGCATTGCAACAAAAAGGGTTTGCGGTTCCAGAAGGCTATTTAGATGAAGAAGGGTTGGTGAATTGGTTATGGACATTGTTTTCCAACAAGTAGGGTATACCTATCAAGCAGATACACCGATGGCCACACGAGCATTGGCGAACGTGTCTTTGCATATTCAAAGTGGTCAGTACACAGCTATTATTGGGCATACAGGCAGTGGAAAATCAACTCTTCTTCAACATTTAAATGCGCTGAAAAAACCAACAGAAGGAACCATCCAAATTGGCGATCGAGTGATTACATCAGAGACCAGCAACAAAAACTTGAAGCCTCTTCGCAAACAAGTTGGCATCGTGTTTCAATTTCCAGAAGCTCAACTATTTGAAGAAACGGTAGAACAAGACATTGCGTTTGGGCCGAAAAACTTTGGGGCGACAGACGAAGAAGCCAAACAAATTGTGCGAGAAGTATTGCCTATGGTCGGTTTAGACGACAGTTTTTTGGATCGCTCCCCTTTTGAGTTGTCTGGGGGACAAATGCGTCGCGTCGCGATTGCGGGTGTTTTGGCTTTGGAGCCGAAAGTATTGGTCTTAGATGAACCGACAGCTGGTTTAGATCCCCAAGGACAAAAACAAATGATGGAAATGTTCCATACACTCCACAAAGAAAAAGGATTGACTATTGTCTTAGTGACACATCAAATGGAAGACGCTGCCCAGTATGCGGATCACGTCATTGTGCTTGAAGAAGGAACAGTAAAAAAAGAAGGACCGCCACGAGAGATATTTGCAAATACTACTTGGTTGGCTTCGAAACAATTGGAAGTACCTAAGGCAGTGGCTTTTTCAACGCTCCTAGAAGAGCGGCTAGGTTTGTCTTTTTCAACACTTCCTTTAACAACGAATCAGTTGGCTACAGAGATTCAAGCTGCTCTTTCGAAAGCAGGTGGACATGACTAATGGATAACCTTATTTTAGGCCGGTACATCCCAGGAGATTCTTGGATTCATAAATTAGATCCACGAACCAAATTAATGGGCACCATGTTTTTTATTTTGATTATTTTTTTAGCCAATAACTGGATTACGTATGGTTTGTTGTTTCTCCTTACATTGGTGGCGTTAAAACTATCTGGTTTACGTCTCTCCTTTTTTCTAAAAGGTTTACGTCCATTGATTGGTTTAATTTTCTTGACAGTGTTGCTGCAAATCTTTTTTACAGCAGGTGAGACAGTCTACTTTTCATGGGGAATTTTTCAATTAACAAAAGAAGGCATCGTTAGTGGTGCGTTTATTTTCTCACGCTTTGTGATGATTATCTTGATGTCGACGTTGATGACCTTAACGACTATGCCTTTGTCTTTGACAGATGCCCTGGAGTACTTGATGCATCCTTTGAATACGATTAAAGTGCCTGTTCATGAAATCGCCTTGATGTTGTCAATTGCGTTACGGTTTGTGCCTACATTGATGGATGAAACAGAAAAAATCATGAATGCTCAGCGTGCACGAGGAACGGACTTTGGAGAAGGGTCTCTCATTCAACAAATGAAGGCTATTGTGCCTCTTCTTGTCCCTCTCTTCATAAGTTCCTTCAACCGCGCAGAAGAACTCGCTAACGCGATGGAAGCGCGTGGATATCGAGGAGGAGAAGGCCGTACGAAGTACCGAATCTTAAAATGGAAAACGCGTGACTCCGTTGCAATGGGAACTTTGGTTTTTGTTGCAGGTGCATTGCTTGTGTTGAGATCATGATCAAGGCAAACAGACAAGTAGGAAGGCATAGTGAACAAAGATGACAATGACACGATATAAATTTCACGTGAGTTATGATGGAAGTCGGTTTTCAGGGTTTCAGGTTCAAACGCATGAACGAACCGTTCAAGGAGAAATTGAAAAAGCACTCCAACAAATTAGCAAAGGACGTTTCATTCGGATTCATGGAGCAGGAAGAACGGATGCGGGGGTACATGCCAAGGGACAAGTGATCCATTTTGACTTCCCAAATGCGTTGCCTCCTGAGTCAATGCAACGTGCACTGAATACGTTGGTCCCAAAAGACATTGTTTTGTTTAATCCAGAGATTGTCACCGCTGATTTTCATTCACAGTATAGTGCACTGCACAAAACATATGAATTTCATGTCTACAACCATGAATTACGTAATCCTTTTTTATGGAATTACAGTATCCAACATCCGTATCCGATGAATCTTGAAGCGGTGGAAAAAGCCTTGTCACTTTTAGTAGGGACACACGATTTCACCAGTTTTTCGTCTGCTAAAACAGATAAGGTAAACAAAGTCCGGACTTTGTATGAAGCATCTGTAAAAGTGGACGAACAAACCAATATGTGGGTGTTTACATTTTGTGGCGATGGTTTTTTGTATCACATGATTCGCATCATCATTGGGACGCTTTTGCCAATTGCAGACGGCAGGAGAAATCCCGAAGAAATTACGGAGATGTTGGCAGCCAAAGATCGACAATCGGCAGGTATGACGGCATACTCTAATGGGTTGTGTTTGATGGAAGTTTCGTATGAGCCCTATGAAAAAAAGGATACAATCAAAAAGAAAGATTTTTTTAAAAAACATTGACAAAAGAGTATTTAAAGTGTAACATGATGAATGGTATTTGTTTGCCACCACGATGAGCCCCGGAAACTTATTGTGTCCAAACAAAACATGAGAATAATGGAGGTAAATATCGTGCGTACAACATATATGGCTAAAGCAAGTGAAATCGAACGCAAATGGTACGTCGTCGACGCTACAGATGTTCCTTTAGGACGTCTATCAACAGTAGTCGCATCTATCTTGCGTGGAAAAAATAAACCAACTTACACACCGCATGTTGACACAGGTGACAATGTCATTGTGATCAACGCTGAAAAAATTGCCCTAACAGGTAAAAAAGCAAGCGACAAAATGTATTACCGTCACACAGGATTTGTGGGTGGAATTAAAGAAGTTTCTGCTGGAACTTTGCGTGCTCAAAAACCTGAGCGTTTGATTGAAAACTCAATCAAAGGAATGCTTCCAAAAAACAGCCTAGGACGTGCACAAGCTAAAAAACTTCACGTTTACAAAGGTGCAGAACACAAACAACAAGCTCAACAACCTGTCGTCTTAGACATTACAAACCTGATTTAAGGAGGGAAACCTATTGGCAAAAGTACAATATTTCGGAACTGGACGTCGTAAAAACTCGACAGCTCGTGTTATTTTGACACCAGGAACCGGTCAAATCACAATCAATGGCAAAGATATTACAGAATACATGCCATTCTCATACTTATATGTTGTTATCAAACAGCCTCTACAAGTAACAGAAACAACTGAAAGCTATGACATTCGCGTGAATGTTAACGGTGGAGGATTTACAGGTCAAGCTGGAGCCATCCGTCACGGTATTGCACGTGCATTGTTACAAGTAGACCCTGCTTTCCGCGCACCATTGAAATCAGCAGGTCTCTTAACACGTGACCCAAGAATGAAAGAACGTTACAAACCAGGTCTTAAAAAAGCTCGTAAAGCACCTCAATTCTCAAAACGTTAATTGGATGCTTACACAAAAACACTTTCCTTTTAGGAAGGTGTTTTTTTTATAAAAGAAGAAGCAATCTTTGGGAGATACCTCAACTCCATTATAGCTTTACTAAGGTTTCCTAACAGCTTCTAAACGCTGGTA
>CAYZZA010000025.1:0-16729 GCA_964482685.1 uncultured Carnobacteriaceae bacterium | reverse complement strand
AATCTTAAATAAAGCACGATTCGTATGAATCTTGCTTTATTTTTTTGTTTTTATTTAGAACATGTCAAAGAGATACTAAAAATACACACAAAAAGAGGAGGCTTTCTGACTAGTCTCCTCTTTTTGTGTGTATTTTTTTAAAAAGTATGCCTTTGTTTTATTAAGTGTATGACTCCCTATTGCGGATAGAAACTTCGCCTGTTTGCAAAACCTGTTGCTTTGTATCTTGTTCATACTGCACAATCAACTCCCCTTGGTCGGTAAGATCATGCGCATACGCAATGCGTCGACTGGAATGAGTGAGTACATAAATGGATTGGCCAAGGATGGATGAATGTATTTTGCAGATGTGTAAAAAATCTCTCGTGCCGTCTTGGAGAAGCGCATCATACATACGTTGGAACTGGGCCAAAAAAGTAGCGATTAAGCTGTTGAAGTCAATCGGTTGACTGGTCACTTCGGCCAAAGAGATGGCCGTTTGGTCCAATGTAGCTTCTTTAAACTCATGTGGGAACACATTGATGCCTACGCCTATAACAATCCCATCAAGATGAGCACCTGTGTAACGTGTTTCAATCAAAATACCTGCCATTTTCTTGTTGTTGATGACTACATCATTTGGCCATTTAAGTTGAACAGGTGCGTACGTCGCAATGGTTTGATGCAGAGCTGCAGCTGTCAAGTGGGTCAAAAGAGAGAGAGGAAATGAAACGGCTTCCGGACGCAGAAGAAGGCTACAAGCTAGGGAAGTGTGAGGGGGAGTTACCCATGTGCGCCCTAAGCGTCCTTTTCCGTGTGTTTGGTGGGTGGCTAGGAAAACCGTTCCATCTGAGGCACCTTTTTCCAACTGTCGCATTGCTTCTGTGTTTGTAGAATCGATAGAAGGATACAGGAAGAGGGACTTGCCAATCCACGGACGTTTTGACTTGAGTGAGAACAGGGTATTCAAGGCTTCTTTGATTGTATCGGTTGAAAGTGAACGTGTTGTCATGACCAAAACTCCCTTACGTTGCAAAATGTGTGTGCGCTTTATTATAAAGGAAAAAAGAGAACATGCGAGGCTTATGCTTGTTCTTTCACACAATTGTCTAGTAGGATTTAAATTTGACTTGTGCTACAATTGAAGTACATGAAATAGGATGGACGTTTAAGTGTAAACATTTTGAACAAATGGGATAAAATAAAACAGAAGAACAACCATTTGAAACAGAAAGCTATTTTAAAAATATAAAGAGGTGTAAGAATGTCAAAAATTAAAATTGTTCCTTTAGGAGGACTAAGGGAAAACGGTAAGAACATGTATGTAACAGAAATTGGCGAAGATATATTTGTGTTGGACTGTGGATTGTTGTATCCGGAAGGAGAGTTATTTGGAATAGACGCTGTCATTCCGGATTTTTCTTACTTACGTGCAAATAAAGACAGAATTGCAGGGGTCTTTTTGACTCACGGACATGAAGACGCGATTGGGGCGTTGCCATATTTTATTGATGAGTTTGATGTGCCTGTATTTGGGACAGAATTGACAATTGAGTTAGCCAAGCTGTTTGTTCAAAGTACCGGGTTGCCTACGACGTTTGATGATTATCATGTGGTCGATGAAGACACCCTTGTAGAATTTAATGAAACGGCAGTTTCGTTCTTTAAAGTCACACACTCCATTCCTGATGCAGTTGGAGTGTCTCTGAAAACAGATAAAGGAAACATTGTGTATACTGGAAACTTTAAATTTGATCATAGCGCGGAACCAATGTACCAAACTGATTTAAAACGAATCGCACATATCGGAAATGAAGGGGTCTTAGTACTATTAAGTGATTCGGCAGACGCCGAAAGTCCGTACGAGAACGTCTCAGAACTTGTTGTGGCAGAAGAAGTTCTAGATACATTCCAAAATGCCCCGGGTCGTATTATCATTGCGGCTGTTGCCAGCAACATCTTACGTATTCAGCAAGTGCTAGATGCTGCAGAACGTTCCAAGCGTAAAGTGTTTATTGCAGGGAAAAAACTGGTCGATATTGTAGAAATCGCCATTCGCATGGACAAGCTGATTCTTCCGGATGAGCATTTGATTGTGGAAATGACCGAGTTGGACAAATATGATGACTCTGAAGTGGTTATTCTCGAAACCGGTCCAACCGGCGAACCATTAAAAACATTAAACCGAATGGCGAGTGGGCGTCACAGCCAAGTAAACATCAAACAAGGAGATTTGATCTATATTGTCACAAGTCCGTCCAGCTCAATGGAAGTGACCGTTGCCGATACCGAAAATCAAATCTATCGTGCCGGAGGGTATGTCAAACAAATTACGGACAATCTGAAAGTGTCTGGACACGGAACACCAAACGATCTGAAATTGATGATGAATTTGTTGAAGCCGACCTACTTTATCCCTGTACAAGGAGAATATCGACTACTAGCTGCACATGCACGTTTGGCACATGAAACAGGCATTCCTTATAAAAACATATTTGTCTTAGGCAATGGGGACGTTCTAGAATATGACGACAACCGGATGCGTGCAACGGGTCATGTTGAAGCAAGCAACACCTTGATTGACGGAACTGGCGTTGGAGACATTGGAAACATTGTGCTGCGAGACCGTCGTTTGCTTTCTGAAGATGGAATTTTTGTTGCGGTTGTTACGATTGACCGTCGAAGAGGTAAAATTGTGTCTAAGCCTCAAATTGTAACCCGTGGGTTTGTGTTTGTAAAAGAAAGCATCGACTTGATTGAAGCGAGCACTGAAATTGTAACTACGGTTTTAGAAGATAATTTAGCCAAAAAAGAGTTTGACTGGTCTACATTGAAACAAGAGATGCGCGATGCGCTTGGGAAATATCTGTTTAATGAGACGAAGAGAAGACCAATTATTTTGCCGGTAATTATGGAAGTCAGCGCCAACAAAAGAAGAAATCGCAAATAAACAAACGCGTGTACCTGGTGCAATAGATTTAAAAGAACGTGATGAAAAGTATAAGAAGTATAAAAATTGAAGAATAACTACACAAAAGGGGAGCCTTGAGCTGAGAAAGAATGTTTGTCATTCTGACCCTTCGAACCTGTTCGTTAAGACGATCGTAGGGATTTGTGAAGGATAGATGATGCTTTTTTTGCGTCGCTCCTCTTTTGTGTGTGTACTCACTATTAGGAGGAGTTTTTTTGTCAAATCGATCACTTGTCTCACTTATTGAAGGAACTATTTCTGCTGCACTTGCTATTGTCTTGTCTTATATCAAAGTCGAAATTGGATTTTTATCCATTTCGCTTGGAATGATTCCAATGGTTTTATACGCTATCCGTCGCGGATGGGCTAGAGGAATGGGTGCTGGGCTCTTATGGGGGGTCTTACACATTGTCGTAGGACGAATTCAAATCCAGACTCTTCTGCAAGGATTTATTGAATACTTTATTGCCTATACAAGCATTGGGGCTGCTGGTGTACTGTCTTCAATGATTCGGGAGAATCTACAAGCAGGGCGCGAGCAAAAAGCAAGACTTCAAATTATAGGAAGTGTCTTGATTGGGATTGTATCGCGCTACGTGTGGCACTTTATTGCCGGCTTTCTCTTTTTCGCGGCATATGCCCCTGAAGGGATGAATCCAATCGTGTATTCTTTAATTGTGAATGGCACCAATGCGCTTGCAACGGCGGTTGTCACAACAAGTGTCCTTGTCTTTTTAAGTATAAAATCAAAGCAATTGTTTCTAGTCTCGAACTAGTGTTAATATACGCGTAGCGTGTATGAATGATGAAGGTGGTGTAGGTGTATGGTATATCTAAGTTCTGCTCTTTCTCTCTTTTTTCTTCTCAACACATTGTTGGCTATTTTGACAGTGTTTAGAGAAAAAAGAGATATTGCTGCCACTTGGGCTTGGTTACTGGTTTTAATTCTTATGCCAGGTATCGGGTTTGTCATCTACATTTTTTTAGGCAGGAAAATTTCAAAAGAAAAAATATTTGATATTCAAACACAAGAAAATATCGGTATGGCTCAATTGATTGACGCACAAAGACAACTCCTTGAAGAAGAAGTCTTGTTTGATAAAGAAGATATGGACAAAAGCCGCTTAAATGAAATGGGCAGCATGTTTCTCCAAAGTTCCAATGCTGTATTAACAAAAGGAAATCGTGTGGATTTGATTGTGGACGGCAAAGAAAAATTTGATCGAATGATTGCCGATATTGAAACTGCCCAACACCATGTTCACGTAACGTACTATATTTTTAAAAATGATGAGATTGGGCGACGTGTACTACGAGCACTGGAAGAACGAGCTGCTTTAGGTGTGGAAGTCTTGGTTATCTACGACCCGTTGGGATCACGTGGAGTGAGACACCGCTTCTTTGACAAACTCCGTTCGTTAGGCGGGGAAGCAGAGCCGTTTTTTGGGTCACGGCGACAGTTGATCAATCTACGGATTAATTACCGTAATCATCGAAAAATTGTCATTGTAGATGGAAAGATAGGGTACACTGGCGGGTTTAATATTGGCGACGACTACCTAGGCAAGTATCCTAAAATGGGTGATTGGCGAGACACGCATATCCGAATAGAAGGAAATGGTGTGATGCCTCTTCAAACCAGATTTTTGAAAGATTGGAATGCGTCTGTTAAATCGCATATTTTGAATTATACGCAAGAGTACTTTCCAGTGATGAAAAGCAAAGGGGAAGTGGAACTTCAGATTGTCTCTAGTGGACCGGATACAGAAACGCAAGCAATTAAAAAAGGATATTTGAAGATGATCACATCTGCAAAAAAATCAATTTCCATTCAGACTCCGTATTTTGTCCCAGATGAATCAGTGATTGAATCTTTGGAAATTGCGCTTTTGTCTAATATACAAGTTAGAATTATGATTCCAAATAAACCGGATCATCCATTTATTTACCGTGCGACATTGTACTACGTCTCTGAATTGGTTCGAAAAGGCGCAGAAGTATACATTTACGATGCTGGGTTTTTGCATGCCAAAACAATGGTTATCGACAGTGCGATTTGTTCCATTGGGACAGCTAATTTTGATATTCGAAGTTTTAAATTGAATTTTGAAATCAATGCTTTTATGTATAACAAAACATTGTCAGAGATACACGAGCAGCAATTCAATAAAGATGTTGCCAAATCGTACTTGTTAACAGAAGAAATTATTGAGAATTTTTCAACATGGGAAATATTTAAACAAAAATTTAGTCGGTTATTTTCTCCAATCTTATAAAAATAAAATAGCGTGATATAGGTTGAATCTTAAAAAAGACTGTATTTGCTTTCACAGCAAAGAATAGACCCCTTAAAAACACATATATAAGGACAGAAATCTGTCGTTATATATGTGTTTTTTTGTGTTAATTTTAGAGAAAAAACGTGTGTTTTTTTGCTGAATAGTGACATCTTTCAAGTAACTACATTTGATACATAGAAACATTATATGTTACGATTGTGTTGTAGTGGTGCGTTTTGTGGTCTGCATACGAACTAACGAGCGTGTTTATTACTTACAAAATAAAAAAATAGAGGTGTTGGAATGATAGAGTTCAAGAATGTGTCAAAAAAATATCCCGATGGAACAGTCGCAGTCAATGATATTTCCTTTACGATAGCAGACGGAGAGTTTGTGGTCATCATTGGAACGAGTGGAAGTGGGAAAACAACGACAATGAGAATGATTAACCGCATGATTGAGTCCACAGGTGGAACCATTAAAATAAATGGGAAAGACATCCGGAAAGAAAATGCTGTTCAGTTGCGTAGAAAAATAGGGTACGTGATTCAGCAAACCGGCCTCATGCCGCATATGACTGTCTATGAAAACATCGTCATGGTCCCAAAACTGTTAAAATGGGATGAAACAAGAATGAGAAACGTTGCAAAAGAACTAATGGAACGTGTCGATTTGCCTGTGGATTTCTTAGACCGCTATCCACAGGAACTATCCGGCGGACAACAGCAACGGATTGGTGTTATTCGAGCTCTAGCTGCCGATCAAAACATCATCTTGATGGATGAGCCTTTCGGTGCGTTAGACCCGATTACACGTGACTCAATTCAAGAATTGGTGAAAGAACTTCAACAAGAAATGGGGAAAACAGTTGTTTTTGTTACCCATGACATGGATGAAGCACTAAAATTAGCTGATAAAATCGCCATCATGTCAGCAGGAAAATTAATCCAATATGGAACACCAGAAGAAATTTTAACAAATCCAGCTAATAAATTTGTCGAAGATTTCATAGGAGAAGATCGCTTGATTCAGTCAAGACCGCATATTCAAACGGTTGACCAAGTGATGCTCCAAAACCCTGTCTCAGTTACTCCTGGAAAATCATTGCAACAGGCAATCAAGTTGATGCGTGATCGTCGAGTTGATACGTTATTTGTAACAGACGATGACGGCAACCTAAAAGGAGTAGTTGATTTCCAAGACATCAACTACAATCGGAAAAAAGCCACTAGTGTGGGTGATATCATGACAGACAAAGTGTACTTTGTTCGAAAAAGAGCACTGCTGCGTGACACAATTGACCGTATGTTGAAAAGGGGCTTTAAAAACATCCCCGTTGTCGATGATTTTGGAAAACTTGTGGGTCTTGTTACACGTGCGTCATTGGTTGACGTTGTGTATGACACTATCTGGGGTGATGATGAGGACGGACAAAATGGTCCTCTTGAAACAACAGGAACAGAACCAACGGAATTTGAAAAGATTAGTTCTGAACAACCAACTCAAAATCAGTAAGGAGAATCCAGTATGAGTGAATTTTTACAGCAATACGGATCCCAAATGTGGGTACTGATTTGGGAACATTTAATTATTTCAGGGATTGCGTTAGGACTTGGTGTTTTAATTGCTGTTCCAGTCGGAATCTTATTAACACGATACGACCGTGCTGCCTCTTTTGTCATTGGCTTCACGTCTATCCTTCAAACGATTCCTTCACTTGCTTTACTCGCCATCATGATTCCGATTATCGGAATTGGGCGACTGCCAGCGATTGTGGCGTTATCTGTTTACTCGTTATTGCCGATTTTACGAAATACTTACATCGGCATGAAAGGGGTCAACCCAACGCTCATTGATGCAGGAAAAGGTATGGGGATGACCGATTTACAAATGATTCAAAAAGTAGAACTGCCTCAAGCAGCGCCGGTAATTATGGCTGGAATTCGTCTGTCTGGGACGTATGTAATTGCGTGGGCTACACTCGCTTCTTATATAGGAGCGGGAGGTCTAGGTGACTTTATCTTTAACGGACTAAACAACTATATTCCAGCATTGATTATCGGAGGAACAATTCCCGTAACGCTTTTGGCGCTTCTTGTGGACTGGCTTTTAGGATTAGTAGAGAAAAAAGTTACACCTCGTAACATGAGAACAGCTGAATGAGAAAGGAGGAAAAAAAGTGAATTTTAGAAAAACAATCAAACACAGCATCATCCTCGCTCTTTCAGGCTTTGTTTTAAGTGGATGTACGCTTCCAGGATTAGGAAGTGGAGCTTCCGCAGACACGGTAGCAATTACGTCAGGTGCAAGTACAGAAGCTCAAATCATAGGTTCTGTAGTGGAAGAGATGATCAAGCATTATACGGATATTCCGACAGAATTAATCAATAATTTAGGAACCTCCACAATCAATCACCAAGCGGTGGTTCAAGGGGATGCGGACATCGGTGCCATCCGGTATACAGGAACCGATTTAACAGGTGCTTTACAAATGGATCCTGTGAACGATCCCAAAGTGGCATTTGACATTGTAGTTGAAGAATTTGACAAACAATTCGATCAAAAATGGTACCCAAGTTATGGGTTTGCGAATACGTATGCATTTCTTGTGACACAAGAATTGGCTGAAGAATATAATTTAGAAACGGTAAGCGACTTAGAGCCGATTGCCCAAGAGCTAACAGCAGGTGCAGACAACTCGTGGATTGAACGAAAAGGGGACGGGTACCAAGGCTTTTTAGACACATACAAGTTTGATTTTGATAGATTTGTTCCAATGCAAATTGGGCTTGTCTATGATGCCCTTCAAGCAGGACAAATGGACGTTGTGCTAGGGTATTCAACAGATGGACGTATTTCTAGTTATGATTTAAAAGTGTTAGAAGACGACCTAAACTTGTTTCCGCCTTATGACGCAAGCCCGCTAGCTACACATGAGATATTAGAAAAATATCCCGTGTTAAATGATGTGCTTTTAAAGCTAGAAGACACAATTACAACAGAAAAAATGCAAGAACTAAACTTTATTGCAGACAATAATTTAGAAGAACCTAAAAATGTAGCTCTTACATTTCTAGAAGAAAACAATTATTTTGAAACCAAAGCACCTGTAATAGAGATACAAAAAGGAGGCAAGTAATATATGGCGAATATGGCCGATTTGAGTTTATTTGAACAACTCCTTTATTACTTTCAAACAAATGGCTACTATATTTGGACACAATTCACAAGACACTTTTTGATTTCGATTTACGGTGTGTTGTTTGCAGCGATCATCGCAATTCCGATTGGATTCTATATTGCTAAACATGCTAAGTTAGCAAGTTGGATTATAGGTGTAGCCAACGTGATTCAAACAATTCCATCATTAGCGATGCTCTCGATTTTAATGCTTGGCATTGGATTAGGTGTTAACACCGTCATTTGGACAGTATTTCTCTATTCCTTGCTGCCCATTTTAAAAAATACGTACGCAGGTGTCCGGAATGTCGACAAGATCTTACTGGATGCAGGAAAAGGCATGGGCATGACCGCTTGGCAAATGACCTACAAAATTGAAATGCCGTTGGCTCTTTCTGTGATTATGGCTGGAATCCGTAATGCCTTGGTTGTGGCCATTGGAATCACGGCCATTGGAACCTTTATTGGAGCTGGTGGATTAGGAGATATTATCACACGTGGGGTAAACGCAACCGATGGGGGCGCAATCATTCTTGCAGGTGCAATCCCCACTGCTTTGATGGCTGTTATTAGTGACCTTGCCCTTGGTTGGATCGAAGCTAAACTGGATCCTACAAACAATCGAAGCAAAAAATAAACACATAAAACATATATAGAAGAAACACATAAAAGAAACAATAAAAGGAACTCAATTAACACACACCAATGCAGTGCAAAAAAAAGACTCCTCTCACAAGTAACGCCTATAAAAGAAGGCTACTCATGAGGAGTCTTTGTGTGTTTAATTGAGTATCTATTCCACAATCTACTATATAGAGGCATCCTAGTTAAAAGCGAGTAAGAAAGAAAAAAGTGGAACACTTTGAACAGGCTGTATTTAATACAGCTGAATGTGACGAATATCCTTACAATCTACAAGACTAATGATGTTTTGGAAACGAAGTATCAAGGTTTCATTGTCCAAAGAAAGAGAGTGAATATGACCTTTTACTTCACGCAAAGTTGGACATTGTTTGCTTTGGTTGAGCTGAATCAAAATAGCTTTATTTTTTGCTTTTGCTTGAAACAAATAATACTCAATTTGGTTAGGTGGCATTTGACGAAGAACAACAAAATCGGCATGTGGTTTAGGTGCAAACCAACTTGTTGGCAACAAGGACAGTGGAAATTGGGTAGCGCGCGTATATTTTTGCATAGTGTCCCTCCAGACGATCAGGTATAAAAATAGTATACGAACAAACGTTCTCTTATGCAAGTATAATAAAAACTTAACTTTTTAACTTAAGAGGAACGTGTCATACTTGTATACATGAATAAGGAGATGAAAAAAGCATGAGCTATAAAATATTGACAGATTCAACCTGTGATTTACCTATCGAGTTGGTTCGCACATACAACATTGATATTGTGAATTTTATCCTTCACATGGAAGGACAAGATTATGTAGATGATTTGGGCGCTACGTTTGACAAAGAGACGTTCGTGTCTAAATTAAAACAAGGGGCTCTCGCAACAACGTCTCAAGTAAGCACAGGAGCTTATTATGAAAAATTCAAGCAATATGCAGAACAAGACATGCCTGTCTTATATTTAGCACTATCCTCAGAGCTAAGTGGCTCGTATCAAAGTGCTGTCTCAGCATTGGGAATGTTAAAAGAAGAATATCCAGAATGTGACATCACCATCGTCGATACCGGAGCAGTTAGTTTAGGGGAAGGGCTACTTGTTTATGAAGTAGCCAAGTTAAAAGAACAAGGATCTACATTAAGCGAAGTGGTCCAATGGGTTACTGCACAGAAAGAACGCGTCCATTCTTGGGTTACAGTAGACGACATCAAACATTTACAAAGAGGAGGCCGGATTTCAGCAACTTCAGCAGCTTTAGGAACATTGTTAAATGTGAAACCAATTATAACCATCAATAAAAATGGAAAATTGGTGCCATTTGGAAAAGTACGGGGCAGAAAAAAAGCGTTGCAATTCTTAGCAGATCGTACACTTGAGTTTATCGATAACTCAGAAAAGTCAACCATCTTTATTGGTCACTTAGGTGCAAAAGAAGAAGCAGAAGAACTAAGGAAAAAACTAACTGAAAAACTCGATGTGCCTGATATCCAAGTAGCTGAATTCGGTCCATCTATCTCTATCCATATCGGATACGGGGCAGTTGCGGTCTTTTTTATGGGTAAAACAAGAGACTTTGATTAAAAGTGTCAGAAAAATGACATAAACAAGTGTTATAAAAGACAAACGTCATAGTAAGAATAAAGCAAAAATACAAGTTAAACACGAACGAATAAAAGAAAAAAGCAATCTTTGTTAACTTTCAAAGAATTGCTTTTTTTTGTTTATTTTTTAAAAAGGCAGAATATCTATTTTAAGGGCTCTTATATCGATTTTTAAAAGAAAGCTGGGTAGGCCTATTCCAATCCCTAGAAACCAATGTTCGTGATTCACCTAAATGCGATTAAAGTGTAAAAAGAGAAAGTGTATATATATAGGATAATTCAGGTTTGACACCCCTATCCAGTCATGATAATATTCAAGGTGTTGAGAAGACACCTATAACAGCACCTTCACTCTCATGACAAGCTCCACTACATTCTTGCAGAAGCATTAGCTAAAAAAATAATTGCTGTATCCTCCGCGAATCAACTAGCTCTTTTTTGATACAATTGTTTAGACAACTGGAGGACATATACATAGATTTTTTTGGACGATACATCAGCAAGAGACAATAAAGAAAACGATAGGATGGGAATATGTGAAAAAATCAGAACGAACAATACGACTTGTCACTATATGGGCATTGATATTGACATTTATCACAACCGTCCTATTATTTTTTAGTGTCAAAGATCCCAAACCTTATGCTCTTGGTTTCTTAGTAGGTGGACTTGTGAGTGTGCTAAATTTCCGGTTGATGGTCATGACATTGAATAAGTCCATCCGGAGAAGTGCAGAAAGTGCTGTTTCAGTCGTTTCATCAAACTACTACCTGCGATACCTGATCTATGGTCTTGTGCTGGTCCTAGCAGTAATGCAAGGGTCCATGAATTATGTTGCTGTTGCTGCAGGTTTTTTAGTTGTAAAAGCCGTAGTCATTCTCAGTGTTGCGTTAGGTTCGCACAAGACCCACTGATAATGGAGGCACATTATCAATTTAGAAAGGAGGTTATAATGTGAGTAATGCAACTAGTGAAAGTATCATCTTTCGTTTGATGGGAAACCAGATTGTCGTACACGACACTGTCTTTTACTCTTTAGTGTTAATTTTACTACTATGTCTGTTTGTGGTTTACGTTGGACAGAAAGTAAAAAAAGCAAATCCTGCAGAAAAACCTGAAGGAATTGTGAATTTAATGGAAATGGTCGTTGAGTCTACAACGAAGTTAGTTGTAAACACTATGGGCGAAAAGAACGAAAAGTTCACTCCTTACATTCTGATGTTAGCATTATATCTGATTCCCGCTAATACAATAGGATTGATAGGTTTTCCGCCACCAACTTCCAACTTTAACGTAACATTTGCATTAGCAATGCTTACGTTTGTACTGATCCAAGGGTCAGCTATTAAATCTAAAGGTGTAGGTTCTTACCTAAAAGGCTTTATCGAACCTTATCCTGTCTTGCTACCTATGAACGTGATTGGGGAATTGGCAGTACCAATTTCACTTGCTTTCCGTTTATTCGGGAACATCTTGAGTGGTGTGATCATCATGTCCTTGCTTTACGGTGCTCTAGGTTTCTTTGCACCAGCAGTGACACCGGTTCTTCACGCATACTTTGATGTCTTCTCAGGATTGCTTCAAACCTTCATCTTCGCAATGTTAACAATGGTATTTATTGCAATGGCTGAATAAAAATGGTTTTAACTATATAAAAAAATTGAATTAGGTACTTAATAAGGAGGAAATATAAATGTTGGGTCAAATTAGTAGTGAAGCGTTTATTTTAGGGTTGTCTGCTTTAGGAGCAGGTATTGCAGTTTTAACAGGTATTGGACCTGGTATTGGACAAGGGTATGCTGCTGGTAAAGGTGCAGAAGCTGTTGGAAGACAACCAGAAGCCGCCGACGAAATCCTAAGAACAATGATTCTTGGACAATCTATTGCTGAGACAACAGGTATTTATGGACTTGTTATCGCAATTATTCTTATATTCGTACAACCTTTCGTTTAAACAACCGTTTAAGAAAGGAACCGGCTGCCGCAAGAGATGGGACATTAACCCCCGTCTCTTACTTATTGTGTAGCTACGAAAAGAATAATAAATTTAAAATTGTATAGAGAATAAAACAAATTATGTTCGAAGGAGGATTTAGGAATGGACTTTAATATTCACGTAATTCCGGATCCAGTTAACTTTTTATTGCAATTGGTAGCAACACTTATCTTGTTTGCTGTAGTAAGACATTTCCTTTACACACCTGTGAAAAACTTGATCTCAAAAAGAAAAGAATTAGTTGCTGGAAACCTAGCAGCTGCTGAAGAGCAAAAAGAACAGGTTGCGAAATTGAAATCTGAGTACGAGCAAAGCTTACTTGGAGCTCAAAGAGAAGCAAAAGAAATTATTGACGAATCCCGTGAAAGAGGGGAACAGTTAAAACAGCAAATCATCGATGATGCACAAGTGGAAGTAAGACAAATTAAAGCAAGTGCACATAAAGATATCGAAAGAGCACGTGAAGATTCACAACGCGAGATGAAAGATCAAATCGCAGGAATCGCCATGCTTGTTGCATCAAAAGTAATTGAAAAGAATCTGGACACGCAAGTACAAAAAGATCTTATTGACGGGTTTATCGATGAAGTTGGTGGAAGCCAATGGCAGAAATAATCGAGAAACAATATGCAGAAGTCCTTTGGGAAGTTGCCAATGAAATGGATGCAGTCGACCAATTAAATGACAACTTCGCATATATTACTGCTTTTTTATCTGAAAACCAGAAAATAAGCGCGCTGCTTGAGCATCCTGAACTAACAAAAGATGAGAAAAAAGAAATTCTTTCTTCTTTTGTACTCATGAAAATGCTAAATATTTTTGTTGAAAAAGGCTCGCTTGAAGCGTTAGCCAGTGTTCAAGAAAAATTTGCAGCTATTTCAAATGAAAGAAGCGGGATTGCTGTTGGAGTAGTCAATACAGCTATTCCAATAGGAGAAGAAGAAATCCAGAAATTGGAGCAAAGCTTCTCTTCTAAATTAAACAAAATCGTAAAATTAACGAATGAAGTAGACGAAACAATTCTTGGCGGCGTTGTCGTGAAAATTGGAGACAAGATTTATGACTCCAGTGTGAAAAGCCAGCTTGATAGAATCTCTAGTAATCTGCTCACTTCTGCTACGAAAAAGGAAGAGGTGGATAACTCATGAAACTAACAACAGATGAGATTAGTTCTTTAATTAAAGAGCAAGTCGAAAAGTTTGAGAAAAGAATTGATGTCGAAGACGTTGGTCGTGTTCTTGAAGTTGGAGACGGTGTTGCACGTGTATCCGGCTTAGACAAGTGTATGGCGGGAGAACTTATTGAATTCCCTAACAACGTTTTCGGTATGGCACAAAACTTAGAAGAAGATCACATTGGTGTTGTACTACTAGGTGATGAGCACTTAATCGGACAAGATGATGTTGCCAAACGTACAGGAAGAGTTGTTGAAGTTCCTGTAGGAGACGCACTCATTGGACGTGTTGTGAACGCATTAGGTCAGCCTATTGATGGCAAAGGACCTATTGAGTCTGACAAATTCCGTCCTGTTGAAAACAAAGCACCTGGTGTTATGGCACGTAAATCTGTTTCGGTTCCTCTTCAAACAGGAATCAAAGCAATTGACTCTATGATTCCGATTGGTCGTGGTCAGCGTGAGTTGATTATTGGTGACAAGCAAACGGGTAAAACAACCATTGCAGTTGACACCATTTTGAACCAAAAAGGAAACGGTGTTCTTTGTGTATACGTAGCGATTGGTCAAAAGAACTCTACAGTTGCTGGTCTTGTCAGCACTTTGGAAAAAAATGGCGCTATGGAATACACAACAGTCGTTTCTGCTACAGCCAGTGAAAGTGCACCTTTGCTTTACTTGGCCCCATATGCAGGAGCAGCGATTGGTGAAGAATTCATGAATAATGGGAAAGATGTTTTGATTGTTTATGATGACCTATCAAAACATGCGGTTGCATACCGTACAATGTCTTTACTCTTGAGAAGACCACCAGGCCGTGAAGCGTTCCCAGGAGACGTTTTCTACTTGCACTCTAGATTATTGGAACGTGCAGCAAGATTGTCTCCAGAACATGGTGGAGGATCAATGACAGCTCTTCCAATCATTGAAACACAAGCAGGAGATATTTCAGCTTATATCCCTACAAACGTTATCTCTATCACAGACGGACAAATTTTCTTAGAGTCAGACTTGTTCTTCTCTGGGCAAAGACCTCCGGTTAACGCTGGTTTGTCTGTTTCTCGTGTTGGTGGAGATGCACAAACAAAAGCCATGAAGAAAGTTTCAGGAAGCTTGAAACTCGAATTGGCACAATATAGAGAATTGAAATCTTTCTCACAATTTGGTTCAGACCTTGATGAAGACACAAAGAATGTATTGGATCACGGAGCACGTATTATGGAAGTGCTCAAGCAACCACAACATTCTCCAGTCAGCATGGAACATCAAGTTATGATTATGTATGCAGTCAACAACAAATTCCTCAAGGACATTCCTGTTGAAAAAGTAAAACAATTCGAACATGAGTTCCTAGAATATATGGATAACAGCTACCCACAAGTTGGACAAGGCATTATCGAAACAGGAAAACTTGGCGATGACATTTTAGCAGCAATGAACGAAGCACTTACAAACTTTAAAAAATTGTTTGAACAATCTTTATAAGTTTTCATAGGAAAGAAGAGGTGATTTGATGGCTCAAGAAAATATGCAAGACATCAAAAGACGCATTCGAAGCGTCAGTAGTACAAAACAAATCACAAAAGCTATGGCACTTGTATCGACTTCAAAACTGAAGAAAGCAAGACAAAGACAGGCTCTTATAAAACCTTATTCTGATGCGGTTTTGTCTAGTATCCAAGCCATTCTTTCAGAAAGCTCTGGGATTAACCACCCAATGCTGGATAAAAGAGAGGTAAAAAACAAAGCATTTATCGTGATTACTTCTGATAGAGGACTTTGTGGTGGATACAACATGAACGCCATTAAAAAAGCAACAGAAGCAATGGGTGCTGATACATCGAGCAAACTAATCTTAGTCGGACAAAAAGGAGCTTCCTACTTTGGAAGACGTGATTACGATATCGAAGGTCAGTTCATTGGGGTTTCAGAAGAACCGGACTTTATCGACGCAACCCAAATAGCCAATATGGTAACGAAATTGTACACCAATAGTGATGTAGACGAAGTAAACATCGTCTATACTGAATTCGTTAATACAATTACACATATCCCTAAGCTCATGAAAATTCTTCCCGCAGATGAATTAGATTTAGGAGACGTTGAAGTAGACAAAGTGGCTGGTTTTAGAGAATATGAACCTTCTCCAGAAGTCGTTTTGGACTATTTGATTCCTAAATATTTGAAAGCTGCGATTTATGGCGCATTGATTGAATCGTCTGCCAGTGAACAAGGCGCTAGACGAATGGCCATGGAAAATGCAAGTGACAATGCGGATGATTTACAGAAAGACTTGGACTTAAGATTTAACCGTGCGCGTCAAGCTGCTGTTACTCAGGAAATCTCTGAAATTGTTGGAGGATCTGAAGCGTTATCTTAAGTTTAAAGTATAAAGGAGTGACATGATGGCTGAAAAGAATATTGGAGAAATTATTCAGATTATTGGTCCAGTCTTGGACGTAGAATTTAAATCTGGACATTTACCAAACTTGAACAACGCCATCGAAATACTAGACAGCGATACGAAAATCATTGCAGAAGTAGCTCAGCACACTGGGCATAATATCGTGCGCTGCATTTCGATGGAATCTACTGATGGTCTTGTACGTGGTATGAAAGCAAGAGATACAGGTGCTGCAATTAGCGTGCCTGTAGGAGAAAAAACATTAGGTAGAATGTTTAACGTGATTGGTGACACCATCGATGGCAAGGGAGAAATCGAAGAAGATGTACAGCGTGCTCCGATTCACAGAGCAGCTCCTTCTTTTGAAGAACAAGAACAAGCAACTGAGATTCTTGAAACAGGAATCAAAGTTATTGACTTGATTGCTCCTTATGCCAAAGGTGGTAAAATTGGATTGTTTGGTGGAGCCGGTGTTGGTAAAACTGTTCTAATCCAAGAACTAATCAACAACATCGCAA
>CAYZZA010000024.1:0-16749 GCA_964482685.1 uncultured Carnobacteriaceae bacterium | reverse complement strand
ACTTGGTGTCCAACAAAAACGCAGTGAATTAGAAAAAGCCAAACTTGATTTAGAACAAGCAGAAGCGGAGTATAATCTAGAACAAGCCGCCGTGTTGAGACACGGAAAAATCCCCGCATTAAAAGCAGAATTAAAAGAATTAGAAGAACAAGCAGAAAGCCAAAAACAATCAGACACTCGTTTGGTGCAAGAATCTGTCACTGAGGTTGAAATTGCGGCTGTTGTCTCTCGCTTAACAGGGATTCCAGTCACTCGTATCGTCAAAGGCGAACGTGAAAAACTACTTCAACTAGGAGAACGAATGAAAGAAAAAATTATTGGCCAAGATGAAGCTGTAGGTGCAGTGACCGATGCTGTGATTCGATCAAAAGCAGGTATTCAAGACCCAAATCGTCCATTAGGCTCTTTCTTGTTTTTAGGACCTACGGGAGTTGGGAAGACTGAACTTGCAAAAACGCTTGCGACAGAATTGTTTGATTCAGAAGATGAGATGATTCGAATTGACATGAGCGAATACATGGAAAAACATGCGGTGTCACGTTTAATTGGGTCTCCTCCTGGATATATTGGCTATGAAGAGGGTGGCCAGTTAACAGAAGCTGTGCGTAGAAGCCCGTATACTATCGTATTACTCGATGAAATTGAAAAAGCTCATCCAGATGTGTTTAATATTTTGTTGCAAGTCTTAGACGATGGACGACTGACAGATTCTAAGGGCCAAACGGTTGACTTTAAAAACACGGTATTGATTATGACAAGCAACATTGGCAGTCAAGTATTGTTGGAGAATGCACGAGAAGATGGAACACTTTCATCTGAAACAAAAGAAAGCGTCATGGCATCTTTGTCGCGCGCATTTAAGCCAGAATTTTTGAACCGCATCGATGACATTGTGTTCTTCTCGCCTTTGCCAGAATCCGTTTTGGAGCGAATTGTAGACATTAGTCTTCAAGATGTCTCACAGCGCTTACGCGAGCAAGACATTTCGCTAGTCGTCACACCAGAATGCAAAAAATGGATTGCACAAGAAGCCTACGATCCAGCATTTGGAGCCCGACCTTTGCGTCGATTTATTACCAAGCATATTGAAACGGAGATTGCCCGTCTCCTAATTGGAGAGAGCTTAGCACCAGGAGCGACAGTAGTAGTCGATGTGCAAGACAACCAAGTTGTAGTATCGGTACAAGACTAAAATACGCATTCAGAGGTATGCATGCTAAAACATCCGTTGAACAGTGTCTTTGTTCAACGGATGTTTTTTTCTTTTGATGTTCCCTATAGAATGCGTATACTTAAGAAGAGATGTTTTCAGAAAAGTAGAGCATAAAAGGAGACCACATGTTGAAGATGATTCCTTTGCACATTATGAGTGCGTACACATTATTGACGAGTACAATTACAGTAGACAGACTCATTTCCGAAGCAAAAACCCAAGGGTATGGCACCCTAGGACTAGCAGACCGCAATGTGATGTCGGGAGCAGTTGAGTTTTATAAAAAATGTATCGATGCAAAAATAAAACCTCTAATTGGATTATTTTTAGACATGAAAATGACCGAAGAGGCTGAAAACGAATTTCCTGTCTTGCTGTATGCCAAAAATAATACTGGTTATCAACGTTTGCTTGCACTTTCCACTGAAAAAATGACAAACGTGGAAACACCAATTACGCTTAAGCGAATCGGCAAAGAATCTAAAGACCTCATTGTCATCCTTCCAATAAAAGACAGTGAACTGTTGTCTTTTATTGAAGCAAAAGAAGAAAGAAAACAGGCGGTCTTTTTGGAACACTGGAAAGCGGCACTTCACCCCGGCTCTTTTTATTTAGGGGCCTCGCTTCTTTTGAGAGAATCCCCGGTATTTGCGGACATTCAGTCGTTTTTGTCACACAGCGCTCTTCCAGTAGTAGCCCTAGATTCTGTCAGGATGATTGAAGCAGGGGAATCATTTTCACTACAAGTTTTGGAGGCCATTGGAGCCGGTGCGGTAGTCTCAGAATTAGAGGCGCCACAGAAAGAATATTCTTTGCACGATGTTTATGCCCACGAAGAGGCGTACAAAAACAGCTTTGGAGAGTCAGCGGTTTTGCACACACAAGACATTGCGGCGCAAATCAACGTGGAAATCACGTTCCACCAATCTTTGTTGCCAAAATACAAGCTCCCATCCGTCTATTCTCCACAGGCCTACTTGCGTGAGCGATGTCTCAGTGGGTTAGAAAAACGTGTCCCTACTCTTTCGACTGTGTATGTAAAACGGTTGGAAGAAGAATTACGTGTTATCCATGATATGGGTTTTTCAGATTATTTTTTAATTGTATGGGACTTAATGCGCTATGCACGTAAGAAACATATTCTCACAGGGGCTGGAAGAGGTTCGGCTGCTGGATCTTTGGTGTCTTACGCATTGTTTATTACGGACGTAGACCCAATCAAGTATGATTTGCTATTTGAACGGTTCTTAAATGCTGAACGTCGCAACATGCCGGATATTGACTTGGATTTTCCAGACGACCGGCGTGAAGAAATGCTAACGTACGTAAAGGATACGTATGGCGTTCAACATGCCGCACAAATTGCCACATTTGGAACTTTGGCTGCCAAGATGTCTATTCGAGATACAGGTCGAGTGATGGGTCTCAGCCAAGAAGCTCTTTCGGAGTGGTCCAAGGCTATCCCAAACGAATTAGGGATTACTTTAAAGCAAGCCTATAAAAAGTCCACTGCCCTTCAGCAGCTTGTCAACCAAACCAATCAGACCAAACAGTTGTTCCAAACAGCATCTTTTATTGAAGGGTTGCCTCGACATGTCGGTACACATGCAGCAGGTGTCGTGATTAGCGATCGTACGTTGCAAGAAATTGTTCCCCTACAAAGTGGAAATGGGCAGCTAGACCTCACACAGTACACAATGGGAGCGGTAGAAGAGCTTGGCTTACTGAAAATGGATTTTTTAGGTTTAAAAAATTTGACGATTTTGTCAGAAGCAACCAAACTAGTGCAACAATCTGGACATCCTAACTTTTTAATTAAAGAAATTCCAATCGATGACGCAGATACGCTAGAAGTATTTCAAAAAAGCGATACCGTTGGGATTTTTCAATTTGAATCAGACGGCATTAAGCAAGTCCTTCGAAGAGTAAACCCTCATTCCCTAGAAGACGTTGCGTCTGTCAATGCGCTGTACCGGCCCGGTCCAATGGAGCAAATCGATGTCTTTGCCAAGCGTAAAAATGGCGAACTCCCCATCGAATACCTCCACCCTGATTTAAAACCAATTTTAGAAAAAACGTATGGGGTCATGGTTTACCAAGAACAAGTGATGCAAGTGGCCTCAAAGTTGGCTGGCTATAGCTTAGGTCAAGCAGATATATTGAGACGGGCAATCAGCAAAAAGGAAAAAGAAACGATTCAAAAAGAAGAAAAAAGGTTTGTATACGGATCGGTCCAAAATGGGTATAGTGAATCGGTTGGACGAGAGATGTATGCATTTATTGCTCGCTTTGCCGATTATGGGTTTAACCGTTCCCACGCCGTCGCATACTCGATGATTGCCTATCAGATGGCCTTTTTGAAAGCACATTATCCCGAGTCTTTTTTTGTTGCCTTACTAAATTCAACCACTCACCACTCCGTGAAGATGCAAGAATATTTACAAGAAATAAAAAGAAAAGACATCCCGCTACTTGGAGTAGACATCAACAAGAGTCATGCTAAATTCACTTTGCACAATCAAGCTATTTTGCTAGGGTTTATGGCTGTCAAAGGAGTGCGACGCGATTTTATTCAACATGTTTTGTATATTCGTAAAACAAATGGACAATTTCGAAGTTTTATTGATTTTATTCGAAAAATTGATAAAAAATGGCGCAAAAGTGAGTGGATCAACCCGCTGATCTACACAGGTGCATTTGACAGTCTTGGCACCAACCGAGCTACCCTTGTGGCTTCATTGGAGACAATTGTGACAAGCATCAATATGAGTGGAGATAATATAGAGCTGTTCGATGTGTTGGAGCCTACGTATCAATACCAACCTGACTTGGCATTAGAAGAACAGCTTGATTTTGAATTTTCTTACACAGGTTTGTACGTATCTGGACATCCGACTGATTTTATCCGCAAAAAAGTTAGCGGACAGCCTGTTTTTGTGAATGAGCTTAGGCATCGTCAACCCAATCGAGTCGTAGTCTTGATCAAAGAAATCAAGCGTATCAAGACAAAACGCGGAGAACCGATGGCTTTTGCGGAATGTCAAGACAGTAGTGGCAATGCAAGCCTCGTTCTTTTTCCAGAAACGTACCGAAAATACGGCGCATTGCTGGTAAGCGGGGCGCTAGTGATAGTGGATGGAAAATCAGAAGACAGCAAGTCGCCCAAATTGATTGTACACTCCATTCAACACGTAGATGAGGCCCCTACATCAAATAGACGCCTCTTTTTGAAATTGCCTAGTTCTTTGCCTACAAAAGAGACCATTCAAACGATCCGCCGTATCCTTGCAAAGGGAAAAGGAGAGGTCGCCACTATCCTTGTCGATGAAGAAACAGGCAGGAAGATTGTGATGAATGAGCGTGCGTCATTGTCTGCCCAAGAAGTAGATCAATTGGAACAGTTGTTAGGAAAACAAAATGTAGTCGCAAAGTAAAGAGCCGCTTGGTTTCAAGAAGGCTTTTTCTGTTTGTCTACATTTGATTCATGCTACAATGAACGGTGCGATAGGCATACAAGTAAGAGAATGGTATCCAAAAAATAGGTAGAGGAGAATATGTATGAAACGAATAGCCGTACTGACAAGTGGGGGCGATGCGCCAGGGATGAATGCAGCCATTCGTGCTGTAGTCAAAAAAGGGCACTATGAAGGATTGGATGTATATGGGGTGCGGTATGGATTTGCAGGTCTTGTGGCAGGAGATTTTGTACGCTTGACCGAAAAGGATGTGGAGGACAAAATCTCCTCAGGAGGTACATTTTTATTTACAGCTCGTTTTCCTGAATTTATAGAAGAAGTCACACAACGAGAAGCTTTGAAACAATTAAAAACATTTGGAATTGATGGGTTGGTCGTGATTGGAGGGGATGGTTCTTTTAGAGGCGCGTCTGCCCTGTCTAAGTATGGATTCCCAACAGTGGGCGTTCCTGGCACCATCGACAATGATATTCCTGGTACAGATTTTACTGTAGGATTTGACACAGCTATTAATACCGTATTGGAATCTGTCGATAAAGTCCGAGACACTGCAACAAGCCATATGCGCACATTTATTATTGAAGTGATGGGTAGAAATGCCGGCGACATTGCTCTGTGGGTTGGCGTTGCAGGTGCCGCAGACCAAGTGATTATTCCAGAAAAACACTATCAGGTAGAAGACATCGCTACCTTGATTCAACAAGGAAAAGATCAAGGCAAAAAACATAGCCTCATTATTTTGGCTGAAGGCGTGATGAGAGGGCATGAGTTAGCAGCACAACTCAATGAAATCGATGATTACCATGCGCGTGTAACAGTACTTGGCCATGTCCAACGCGGAGGCATTCCAAGTGCACGTGACCGTGTTCTTGGGAGTTCTTTTGGGGCAAAAGCTGTTGGAGTGTTGCTAGACAAAAAAACAGGTGTTTTTTTAGGCATCCATGGCACAGACATATCTGTTTTAGACATCGACGATACACTCACAAATCAAGTGCATCGTCCAGAATTAGAATTGTACCGATTGAACCATGAACTAGCTAGTTGTAAAGAAAAAAGTGCACCAGAAAAGAAAGCAGAGTGACGTATGAAAAAAACAAAAGTAGTATGCACCATTGGACCGGCATCGGACTCTGTCGATGTGCTCACACAAATGGCTCAAGCAGGGATGAATGTAGCCCGATTGAATTTTTCTCATGGTACCTATAAAGAACATGCCAAACGGATTGAACACATTCGAGAAGTAGAAAAGAAAACCGGCATTACTATCGGAATTATGTTGGATACAAAAGGCCCAGAAATCCGTACGCACACGATGGAAAATGGGTTGATCTACTTAAAAAGAGGGCAAGAAATCCGTATTGCTATGTCCGAAGTAGTGGGAACCTCAGAAAAGTTTTCAATTACATATAAAAAGCTTATTCACGACGTAAAGATAGGAACGACTATTTTACTGGATGATGGCCTGATTCGACTGGTTGTGAAAGAGGTTGATTACGAAAAAAACGAACTCGTTACGACCATTTTAAATACGGGAGAATTAAGTGACCGCAAAGGGGTCAACGTGCCCGGTGTGGACATTGACATGCCTGCATTGACAGAACGAGATCGGCTAGATATTCAGTTCGGATTGAACCATGGGATTGATTTTATTGCGCCAAGTTTTATACGTAAAGCTGAAAACATTGTAGAAATACGAAAAATATTGGAAAAAGAAAAGAAAATAAATGTGCAAATCATTCCAAAAATTGAAAACAAAGAGGCAATCACTAATTTTAATGCCATTTTGAATTATTCAGACGGCATCATGGTAGCACGAGGAGATTTAGGTGTGGAATTACCTGTGGAAGAAGTTCCGTTGATTCAAAAAAAGATGATTCGACAGTGCAACGCGGCAGGAAAACCTGTGATTATTGCGACGCATATGCTTGATTCAATGGTACACAGCCCACGTCCAACTCGTGCCGAAACAAATGATGTCGCAAATGCTATTTTTGACGGAACCGATGCCTTGATGCTCTCAGCAGAGACGGCCGTAGGCAAGTATCCAGTTGCGACTGTTCACATGATGACGACAATTGCTGTTCGTACAGAAGAAGCGTTATTAGAACAAGACGTCTTTACCTTGAAAACCTTTGATCAAAACGATACCGCTGAAGCGATTGGAAAAGCGGTTGGCCATACCGCCAAAAACCTACAAATTAAGACGATTGTGGCCGCAACAGAATCCGGTCACACCGCCCGGATGATTTCTAAGTATCGTCCTAAAGCTTTTATTGTGGCTGTGACTTCTCGAAAGGAAACCCTTCGAGCACTTACCCTGCAGTGGGGGGTAGAGCCTATTTTAGCAAAAAAACCAAGATCGACAGATGATATTTTTAATTTAGCTGCGGTCATTACGCTCGAGCGTGGATACTCTGAAGAAGGCGATTTGATTTTGATTACAGCCGGGGTTCCAGTTGGAGAAAGTGGCACAACAAACTTGATGAAAATCCAATTGCTTGGTTCAACGATCGTAAACGGGCAAGGTATTGGAGATTTGTGTGTAGTAGGTAGAGCAGTGGTTGCACATAACGCGCGTGAGGCCAATGCAAAGATGCATGAAGGGGCGATATTGGTTGTGAAAACAACAGACCCCGAGTATCTTCCCGCAATCCGACAAGCCTCTGCGTTAGTTGTTGAGGACGGTAGTTTGACAAGTTATTCAGCATTAAGAGGGATTGAGCAAGGCATCCCCGTGCTTGTGCAAGCAGAACAAGCAACAGCTAAAATCGAGCAACATGAGTTGATTACCGTAGACGAGCGTCGAGGCATTGTCTATCGTGGATCAGCCCCTTCTATTTAACGAACGAGAACAACCGATAAAATAGACGAGCATAAGAAGAAAATAAGATGGATTTTGGAAGAGTGCGGACAGTTTTTATTCAATACGTAGACTTTGATAGGATGGGCATCCAAATGATGTATAATAGAAACTAGACAGAATAAAGGAAGTGTAGAAATGAACGAATCATTAGGCGAAATTATTACAGGTGTTGTAACAGATAAAAATGACACGGCAACCTACGTACAAAAAGATGGCATTACGTATGAGTTAAATGAAGAAAATGAAGCAGAACTAGGTGAGACTGTTCAAGGGTTTGCGTACCAAAATCAAGCCGGAGCAGATAAGCTCACGACCGTTCTTCCAACCGCAACAAAACAAACCTTTGGATGGGGAGAAGTTGTTCAATCCAGACGTGATCTAGGTGTGTTTGTGGACATTGGACTTCCAGACAAAGATGTGGTTGTTTCTTTGGATTTGTTGTCAAATGAGAGTTTTCTCTGGCCTAAAAAAGGAGATTCCCTGTATCTTACACTCATACAAGATAAAGAGGGACGGTTGTGGGGAGTGCCAGCAGAAGAAACACTCTTTTTTGAAGACTTCGTCCCAGGTACTGCAGAAGACCACAACAAAAACATTGAAGGAACGGTCTTTAGAGTCAAATTATCTGGAAGTTTGTTTGTGACACCGTCAAATAAAATAGGCTTTATTCACCCAAGCGAACGCGAACAAGAACCACGTTTAGGTGAAAAAGTGAGTGGACGCGTGATTGGCTTGCGAGAAGATGGAGTGTTGTACGCCTCTTTGTTGAAACGTTCTCACGAAGCACTAGAAGAAGATGCAGCGATGATTTTAGAAGTTATGAAACGAAGTCCAGGACGGAAACTGGCGTTGACGGATAAAAGTGATCCGGACTTAATCCGTAGCACCCTTGGCATCAGCAAAGCACAATTCAAGCGTTCGGTAGGACGATTGATGAAAATGGGACTAGCCAAACAAGACAAAGAATACACCTATGACCTTTCTGAAGAAACAGAGAAGTCCGTGTAAGACTTATTCCCATTCAAAAGGAGCGGGATGAGGATGAAAGAGGATTTAGAAGAGTACCAATATTTTATGACAATCGAGCGTGGCCTTTCTCCAAATACGATTGAAAGCTACAGTCGTGATGTGACGCATTATTTGGACTATTTACAAGAAAAGGGGCACCTCACGTGGGATAAAGTCAATCGCTTTGTGATTTTAGAGTATTTAAAACAATTAAAAGTAGAAGAAAAGTCTCCCAATACAATCATTCGAGCGGTCTCAAGTTTACGAAAGTTCCACCAATTTTTAAAACAAGACAAACGTATGGAAGAAGATCCAATGCTACACATTGATACACCTAAAAAAGCCGGGACCCTCCCAAGTGTTTTGTCTTTTTCACAAGTTGAAAAACTGCTCCAGGTGCCTAATACACATACCCATTTAGGAAGGCGAGACCGCACCATTTTGGAAGTGATGTACGCAACTGGCTTGCGCGTCTCAGAGTTGACACATTTAAAATTAAATGACCTACATCTTGAACTCGGATTGATTCAAACAGTCGGGAAAGGAAACAAAGAACGTATCCTGCCGATTGGCGAACAAGCAGTGATGTGGCTAGAAGAATACTTGCTATTAACACGCGCACACCTTGAAAGGAAAGATGAGCCATCTGAGTGGGTGTTCCTCAATCATCGTGGCGGTCAATTGTCGCGCCAAGGGGTGTGGAAAAACATTCGAAAAATGGTGCAAGCAGCAGGGATTCAAAAAGAAGTGACCCCCCATACGCTGAGGCATTCTTTTGCGACCCACTTGCTTGAAAACGGTGCTGACTTACGGATTGTTCAAGAACTTTTGGGACATGCGGATATTTCAACCACACAAATCTATACACATATTAGCAAAAAAAGACTGCAATCTGTGTATCAAAATTACCACCCACGTGCCTAGCACATCACGAAGAGGCAGAGATAGGGTGTCAAAAAGGAGCGTTTTATTTAGATGAACAAATTTAAGCGGATACATCTTGTCGTGTTGGATTCAGTTGGGATTGGAGAAGCACCGGATGCAAAAGATTTTGGGGACGTGGGTGCACACACACTTGGGCACATTGCCGAAGAAGTTGGGCTATCGCTTCCGCATATGCAGCGCTTAGGATTGGGAAATATCGCACCGTTGACAGGCATTGACCCAGTTTCAGAGCCACAAGCCTACTACACAAAGCTAGAAGAACGCTCTGTTGGAAAAGATACGATGACTGGGCATTGGGAACTGATGGGGTTGCATATTGACACGCCCTTTCGTGTTTTTCCAAACGGGTTCCCAAAAGAGTTGATTCAACAGATTGAAGACTACAGCGGACGAAAAGTGGTTGGGAACAAACCCGCAAGTGGAACAGCTATCATAGACGAACTTGGCGAACACCAGATGCAAACAGGTGATTTAATTGTTTACACGTCTGCAGACCCTGTCCTTCAAATTGCCGCACACGAAGACATTATACCACTAGAAGAATTATATGATATTTGCCAGTATGTACGAGACCAAACAAAAGAAGATCCTTATATGATAGGGCGAATTATTGCCAGACCTTATATTGGGACGCCCGGCCAATTTGAACGAACGAAAAACCGTCATGATTATGCGTTAGACCCTTTTGGAGAGACCGTTTTGGATGCAATGAAAGCAGCCGGTTTAGATGTCTGGGCAGTTGGAAAAATCCATGATATTTTTAATGGACAAGGCATCACGGACAGTGTCCGTACAGAAAGCAACATGGACGGTGTAGATAAACTAGTAGATGTGATGCAAACAGATTTTACTGGCTTAAGTTTTACGAACCTAGTTGATTTTGATGCAAAATATGGACACCGTAGAAACGTTCAAGGTTATGCACAGGCATTGGAGGATTTTGACAAACGCCTTCCAGAGATCTATGCACAGATGACGGCAGACGACCTCTTACTTTTAACGGCAGATCATGGAAATGATCCTACTTTTCCTGGGACAGACCACACACGTGAATATGTTCCTTTGCTTGCGTATTCTCCGCGTTTTTCGACAGGTGGTCCGCTTGCACAAGGATATTTTTCTGATGTGAGTGCAACCATCGCAGAGAACTTTTCGGTTCCGAGCACACAAATGGGCACGAGTTTTTTACAAAATTTAATCCCAAATGCTCACTAATATAATTTACAATGTGGAGGCGACGAAATACGATGACACAAAAACAAGCACAACAAGCTATTGAAGAAGCAGCTGCATATATTTTATCAAAAATAACAGTTGAGCCTGAAATTGGGCTGATTTTAGGATCTGGACTTGGAGAATTAGCAGAAGAAACACTGGAACCGATTTTTATTCCATATGAAGATATTCCAGGTTTTCCAGTATCAACAGTAGAAGGACATAAAGGCCGTCTGGTATGTGGTTTGCTAGAAGGAAAACATGTTGTTTCTATGCAAGGACGGTTTCATTATTATGAAGGGTACTCTTTAGACCAAGTGACTTTTCCAGTTCGTGTCATGAAAGCCATTGGCGTTCACACGATGATCGTCACTAACGCAGCTGGGGGAATCAACACCGCGTTCCAACCTGGAGATTTGATGCTGATACAAGATCATATTAATTTTACCGGTGCCAATCCGTTAATGGGTCCCAATGACGAAGAGATGGGACCACGTTTTACAGACATGAGCCAAGCATATGACAAAGAATACCAAGCACTTGTCGAAGCGGCTGCGAAAAAGCATGACATTGATCTACAAAAAGGGGTTTACTTCGGTCTATCAGGTCCTACGTATGAGACACCTGCTGAAATCCGAATGGCTCGTACCATGGGGGGCGATGCGATTGGGATGAGTACCGTTCCAGAAGTCATTGTCGCAAGACATGCCGGCATTCGTGTGGTAGGGGTATCGTGTATTACAAACTTAGCTGCTGGAATGCAAGCCACTCTTTCACACAAAGAAGTTGTGGAAACAACCGAGCGGGTTAAAGAAACATTTAAAACACTGATTAAAGAAGTTGTGTATACATTGCCTGCTAAATAAGACGCAAAGAGAGGTGTGATCTATCAAACACTCTCTTTTTGTTTGCCTATCCAAACAAAAACTGCCTCTTGTGGCATTGTGTGTATAGAAGAGGTATGTTAAAGTAATGAGGTAAAAAAATGCCGCGGTCTAATGTATCAGAAGAAAACAGGGTAACGGATTCCGTGCAAGAAGGAGGAAACCATGCTCATTTCGTATAAGCCTATGTACAAAAAAATAACCATGGGGCTGTTGTCTCTTAGCCCAGACTTAAAAGAAATGGCTTATTTACGTACAGAAATGGACAGATATCTCACGCAAGAGAACCGTCATTTGTTTATTTGGAAAAGTGAAGAAACCGAAGATTTTGTGGGGGTTTTAGGCGTGGAAGAAGCTCAAGGAGTATTGCTTCTGCGACATATTGCGCTTAATCCTTCGTATCGCCATGAAGGGATTACGTACAAAATGTTAAATGCCGTGTCAGACGCTTTTCCAAAAACAAAGCTGATGGGGACCATTGAAACAGCTAGCATTGTATCAAAATGGCAACAGTCTTGTGGATAAGGAACACACAAAAAGAAATCCTTTTGCTACTTGTTACTAATTCATATAGAGGAAAAACAAAATGGACTCACTGACAATCAAAACCACTATATTTGAAGGCCCACTTGATTTGCTTCTTTTTTTAATTAAAAAAATGGAAATCGAGGTTACAGACATTCCCATCGTAGAAATCGTGGAGCAATACATGGCGTACGTGGAGACCATGAAAAAGTTAGAACTTGCAGTTGTGGGAGAGTATCTTGTGATGGCAGCGACTCTATTGTCCATCAAAAGTGCTTTTTTACTCCCACAGCACGCAGAGGCGATGGAAGATGAAATCGAAGAAGAAGATCCACGGCAAGAATTAGTCAATATGCTGATAGAATATCAAACGTTTAAACAAGTTGCCGTAAATTTTTCAGAAAAAGAACAACAAAGACAAGCATATTTCACCAAAGCTCCAGATGAATTGACTGATTTCCAAGAAGAAATCCCGTTAAAACCAGGAGAGGTTACCCTGTTTGATTTGCTTGTTGCTTTCCAACATGCAACCTTAAAAATGGAGTACAAAAAGCCACGCACTAAGACAATCCAAAGAGAATCCATGACAGTATCTGAAAGAATCACCTGGATCAAAAAAAGGCTATTGGAATCTTCACATCCACTTCTTTTTTCAGACTTAATTGTTGGAAAATCAACGCAAGAGCTCGTTGTATCTTTTCTTGCTTTGTTGGAATTGATGAAGGAAAATCAAGTCCGCGTTCAGCAAAAAACACTGAAGGATGAACTGGTCGTATCCATTCACCCTCTTTAAATTCTGGGAGGAACGTTAGCATGATGAGTTTGGAAGCAAAAATAGAAGCCCTTCTATATGCCGCAGGTGAAGAAGGCATTCCTTTGACGGAACTGTGCGAGTTAGTCGAGATTGATTTAGACGAGATGAAAACTTTTTTGAAACAGTTAGAATATGTGTATACCAAAGACCCAACCCGTGGGTTGACACTGCTGTTTGTCTCCAATCGTGTGTTGCTAGTTGCTAAAAAAGAAATGGAGCCCATTTTAAGAACGTATGCACATCGTCCGCTTCAGACATCTCTTAGTGCCGCTGCACTAGAAATATTGTCCATTATCGCGTACAAACAACCTCTAACTCGACTAGAAGTTGATGCAATTCGCGGCGTTCATTCAGGTGGCTCCATTCAAAAACTCTTATTACGCGGATTGATTAAGGAAAAAGGACGTTTGGATACACCAGGACGACCCGTTATCTATGAAACAACCGATTATTTTTTAAATTATTTTGGATTAAAGAAGATACAAGACCTTCCTCCTTTGGCTGAATTAGAAGAGCCTACTTTGAAGGAGTCAGACTTATTTTCCAATTCAGAAACGATACAACTAAAGATGCAAGAGGAGGATGAATAATGGAAAGACTTCAAAAAGTAATGGCACATGCTGGAGTGGCCTCGAGAAGAAAATCCGAGGAACTTATAAAAGAAGGCAGAGTCAAAGTGAATGGAAAAGTGACAACAGAATTAGGCACACAAGTGTCCCAACAAGACATCGTGGCGGTGGATGACATCATCGTTGAACGCGAGCATCCTGTGTATTTTTTGCTTAATAAACCAAGAGGAACTGTCAGCACTGTAACAGATGACAAAAATAGAAAAACAGTTGTAGATCTGTTTCCAGAAGTAGAACAGCGAATTTATCCGATTGGACGGTTGGATTACGACACAACTGGAGCGTTGATTTTAACGAATGATGGTGAATTTGCTCAATTGTTGATGCATCCAAAATATGAAATAGAAAAAACCTATGTAGCCAAAGTAAAAGGCATGGTGACACGCAGCAATCTTGCAAAACTTGAAAGAGGCATCCGAATTGAAGGCAAAAAGACCGCCCCTGCCAAAGCGCGTGTGTTATCATGGGATCAACAGAAAAATACAAGTATGGTTGAAGTTATTATCCATGAAGGTCAAAACCATCAAGTAAAAAAGATGCTTCAAGCAATTGGACATCCGGTTGAAAAACTGAAACGAGAAAAATTTGGGCATCTAACATTAGATGGGCTCCAACCGTCTGAGTGGCGTGAACTTAAAAAGTTTGAAATCGACAAGCTAAGCCGCTCAGCAAAAACAAATGAGTAGCATGTCAGCCACACAATCGCTTACAAGAGTACGCCTAATAATCACGTGACGTCACAAAGCCTACTCATAGGCGCAAAAAAATACTTAAGGAGTGTAGCCAATGAATCAAGAAAAAACGATATTGGTTGTCGACGATGAAGACCGCATTCGCCGACTCTTGCGTATGTATCTTGAAAAAGAGCACTATGTCATTGAAGAAGCAGAAGAGGGTGCCCAAGCGTTAAAAATGGCCATCGAAAAAGATTACGATTTGATTCTTTTAGACTTGATGTTGCCTGAAATGAATGGGATTGAAGTAGCCCAAGCATTGCGTGAAGAAAAAGAAACGCCCATTATGATGTTGACGGCAAAAGGGGAAGAAGTTAGTCGAATTGAAGGATTCGAAGCAGGAGCCGATGACTATATCGTCAAACCTTTTAGTCCTAGGGAAGTTGTTCTCCGAGTTGCGGCTGTTTTAAAGAGAACTGAAGATATTCGCACAGAAAAATCCAATTCAGAAATCATCAAAATGCCTCATCTTGAAATAAACAACCAAGCCCATCGGGTGGAAGCTGGGGGCAAACAAGTCAACTTGACCCCTAAAGAATATGATTTGCTTCTTTATCTTGCAAAGTCTCCTGATCAAATATTTGGACGTGAGCTTCTTTTGAAAGAAGTGTGGAAGTATGAGTTTTTTGGTGACTTGAGAACAGTCGACACGCACGTAAAACGCTTGAGAGAAAAATTGTCCAAGCACTCAGTGGAAGCAGCAAAAATGATTGAAACAGTTTGGGGATTGGGATATAAATTTAATTCTTACCCTTGTGATGAGGAGTAGGTGCTCGGATGAAAATAAAAAATATCGGTGTCAAAATCTGGGCCACAACAATTACCTTTACTCTTTTTGCTCTTTTGGGAACGACTTTCTTTTATGGCTACTTCTACCGCAAACAAGTAGAGTCAAGCTATTTAAATGACTACAATGAAATCATTGTCAATTTAGAAGAGTTGTCTCAAAAAAACCCAAAAGCGTTAGTGAGTAGCTTAGGTCAACTGGATTCGTTTAATTCACGGATTCATTTTAAAATTAAGAAACTAGAAAACGGGACACAAATGACACCAGATTTAGACGTCCCCGATTATATTGTGTTTTCTCCAGAAATTGAAGAACGAATTCAAAAAGAGGAACCTATTGTAGAAGCTATACAAAAAGGTGAAGATACCCAAATTGAAGAAAAAGCATCCGCCAAAGAAGTAGAAGGAAGCCCGTATCTTTTTCGAATCAAAAACTTTGCGGTAGATGGACATTCGTATGTGTTTTATTCGTATATAGATTTGTCCTTTTTAAAAAATCTTGAAACTCAAATGATGCCCGTGTTCGGATTGCTCATTGTCATATTTATTTTTCTGACCTATTTAAACTATTATTACCTGAAAAGGCAAATTACCAAACCTTTGCATTCAATGACGTCCATTGCAGCAGAATATGCCCAAAATGATTTTTCAAATAGCTTAAAAGTAACTGGGCATGATGATTTGTCTCAATTAGCGTTAGCAATGAATGACATGGGGTATTCCTTAAAGAAAAAAGGGGCAGCGATTCGCCAAGAAAAAGACTTGCTGTCTAAGATTATGTCGAGCATTGAAACAGGTGTCCTGTTTTTTGATTCAGAAGATCGCTTGCTGCAGTCCAATCCAAAAGGCGAGGTCTTTTACAAAAAATACCAAGCGTTTAAACAGTCAGATGATCCGGAAAATCCGGATTTGCTGGCCATTGCGATTGCAGATTCCAAAAAACGCCATCAACCCATCTGTGCATCTTTAGAAATAGAAGACGAATATTTTGATTTGAAAATTTCTCCTATTGAAGAAGAAGCCAGTGAGGCACTCAGGGGGTACGTGGTTTCATCCCAAGACATGACGAGTGAACATCGGTTAGATAAAATGAGAGTAGATTTTATTAACAACGTGTCTCATGAAATCAGAACACCTCTTGTGATGGTACAAGGATACAGTGAGGCTATCATTGACGATGTAGCAGAAACCTCTGAGGATAAAAAAGAGATGGCACTGATTATACGAGACGAAGCTCAGCGTATGAACCGGATGGTTAATGAGATGCTTACATTGTCAAGAATGGAAGCAGGTTTCATGGAGTTGTCAAAAGAAAAAGTGAACGCCATTGCTTACTTTAAAAGATTGTTGTCACGATTTAAAAAAATGGCAACTAAAGAAGGCGTTCAACTTGAAGTAGAAATCGGAACAGACGTCTCGTTTTTGTATGTGGACAAAGATAAAATGGATCAAGTCTTTGTGAATCTGATGAATAACGCGATTCGTCATACTGGTTTAGCTGGGAAAAAAGATCCTAAAGTAAGGATATGGGTACGGTTAGACAAGTTGCTAAACAAAATCGTTATTGAAATCATTGACAATGGAACTGGTATTCCACAAGAAGACCTTCCATATGTTTTTGAACGTTTTTACAAAGCAGACAAAGCACGAAACCAGA
>CAYZZA010000023.1:0-17871 GCA_964482685.1 uncultured Carnobacteriaceae bacterium | reverse complement strand
TCTGTTTCAAAGTTTATTTATATGTGGTGGCGTTTTCTTTTCTTATTTTCTTTTCTATATTTTTATATATTGGGTGCTTTATATTTATTAAAAAAAGAATAACCATATATTCTAAAAAAACAGACCTTGCTTCTTTTGAAGTAGGTCTGTTTTTTTAGGATGTGTTAGATGTGGAGGAAAGTGGGGGGATGTGGTAGACTAAAGGAAGAAAGTGACGGGAGGAGAATTTGTCATGCTTGTTGGTGAATACAAACATAATGTTGACGCTAAAGGTAGGCTTATTATTCCGTCAAAATTCCGTGAAAAATTAGGGAACTCTTTCATACTTACTCGAGGATTAGATGGATGCTTGTTTGGATACCCCATGGAAGAATGGACATGTCTTGAAGAAAAATTAAAGCAGCTGCCGTTAGCAAAAAAAGAAACGAGGATACTCACACGTTTTTTTTATTCTGCAGCAACACTATGTGAAATAGACAAACAAGGAAGAATACTGATTCCGCAAACACTTCGAACACATGCTGAACTAGAAAAAGTGTGTTACATAATTGGTGTGTCAGACCGATTGGAGATTTGGAGCGAAGCAAGATGGGATCTCTTTACGAAAGATGTTGAGGATACATTTGAAGATGTAGCGGAATATATGAGTGACTTTGGTTTTTAAATATAAAAAGGTGGTTGAAGCACGTGACGTTTGAACATACAACAGTACTCCTAAAAGAGGCAGTAGATGGATTAGCAATAAAAAAAGATGGTGTATACATCGATTGCACACTCGGAGGAGCTGGTCACACGACACTGATACTTTCTCAACTAGAAGAAAGTGGTCATGTTTATGCTTTTGACCAAGACGAGACAGCGCGTCAATATGCGAGTGAACTTTTAAAAGAAGATATATCAAAAGGAAATTTAACAATTATTCCATCTAATTTCCGGCATATTAAAGACGAACTTGCGGCTAGAGGGGTCTTTCAAGTCGATGGAATTTTGTATGATTTAGGAATATCCTCTCCTCAAGTAGATGAGGCAGCACGTGGGTTTAGTTATCATCAAGATGCTCCCCTAGATATGAGAATGGATCAATCTCAGACGTTAAATGCATACGATATTGTGAATACTTGGAGTTATAATGATTTGGTTAGAATCTTTTTTAGATATGGAGAAGAAAAATTTTCCAAACAAGTTGCTCGCAAGATAGAAAAAGTGCGTGAAGACAAAAAGATTGAAACAACTGCTGAATTAGTTGACATCATAAAAGATGCAATTCCAGCCCCCGCAAGAAGAAAAGGGGGACATCCAGCCAAACGGATTTTTCAAGCTTTGCGCATTGCGGTGAATGATGAATTTGGTGCTCTAGAGGAATCTTTAGAGCAAGCAATCTCTTTGCTAGCACTTGAAGGAAGAGTTTCTGTGATTACGTTTCATTCTTTAGAAGATCGAATTGTTAAAACTATATTGAAAGAACACGCTGCATTTCCAGAGCTTCCAAGAGGGTTGCCGATGATGCCAGAAGAGTTTACACCTGAATTGAAATTAATCAACCGAAAACCTATTTTACCTACTGAAAAAGAATTGGAAGAAAATTCAAGAGCGCGAAGTGCAAAGCTGCGTATCGCGGAGAAACAAAAGATACGAAAAAAATGAAAGAATGAATAGGTTTTTTAGAAAGGAAGGATAAAGATGCCTCGACAAGACAATCTAGCTCATACTACGTACGTTTCTGTTTCACCACTTCCAAAGCCTGGTAAGCAAATTGCCCCTAGTCCTGTACATACTCCAAACCCGTCTTCTACAAAACGTCAACTAGGCTTTACTCGGTTAGAAAAAACAGTATTGACTCTTTTTAGTCTTCTCTTCTTTGGATTGTTTGTATTAAACATTTCTGAAGCCATACATGTGAATAGCATCAACCAAGCAAAGCAAGATATTGTGCAACAAACTACAGATATGAGTTACCTAAATACAAACCTAGAGCAACAAGTACAAGAGCTTTCAAGATACGATCGTATTTATTCGATTGCTCAACAATTTGGACTCATAGAAAATGAGGACAATGTAAGGAATGTGTCCAAATGAAAAAGAAAAATCCATTACGAAACAGAAAAAAGATAGCTATTACCCTATATGCTTTTTCTTTTTTCTTGTTTTTTCTTTTTTCCGCTCGTTTCACTGTTATTATGTTAAAAGGACAAATTAATGGCGAAGATTTAAGTCAAAATGTATCTAATATGTACACTAGAAGTAGCATTCTTCAAGCAGAGAGAGGCCCCATTTTTGATGTTAACGGGAACCCTTTGGCTTTGGATGCTACTTCTTATAAATTAATTGCAGTCCTAACAGATAAGTGGTCAACGGATAAGGAAAACCCTCAATATGTTGTAGAAAAAGAAAGCACAGCCAAAGTATTGTCTCAGTACATTTCGATGTCAGAAGAAGATATTTTAGCTTATTTATCAAAAAAAGAAGTTGCCCAAGTAGAATTTGGGACAGCAGGCAACAATTTAACGTTTCATACAAAAAACAAGATAGAAAATGAAGAGTTGCCCGGTATTATCTTTGAAGAACTTCCCACTCGGCTGTATCCAAATGGAATGTTTGCTTCCCACTTAATCGGTCTTGCGCAAGTGTCTCAACCAAAGGAGGAAGACCGTCTCTCGGAACCTGTGTTAGAAGGCGTTTTTGGAATTGAGAAAGCGTATGATGAAATACTCAAAGGAACAGATGGGGAATTGAAATATAAGAAAAACCGATTTGGGTATGCTCTTCCAAACGAGACTACAAAGTTGGTTCAACCTGTAAATGGTTCTGAACTCTATCTAACATTTGATAAAAAAATGCAGTCCTACATGGAAAGTGTCCTAACAGACGTTCAAAATGTGCATGATCCAAAGGTAGTCACAGCGACGTTGATGAATGCAAAAACCGGTGCCATTATTGCGGCATCACAAAGACCTTCATTTGATGCGACAAGCAAAGAGGGGCTGGACCAAACATGGCAAAACTATTTAACTGAATATTCGTACGAGCCAGGTTCAACCATAAAAGCACTTGCGTTAGCTGCGGCTGTAGAAGAAAATGTTTTTCAACCCGAAGAAGAATTTTTATCGGGAAAGGTAAAAGTAGATGGTGGGACTGTACGGGACGTTAATCCAGATGGGTGGGGAACTATTTCCTATCGAGAAGGAGTAGCACGTTCGAGTAACGTTGCATTTGTAAACATGATTGATGCAATGGGCACTGAAAAGTGGAAGACATACTTAGATAAGTATGGTTTTGGTCAATCAACCAATAGTGGGTTATTGAATGAAGTAAGTGGGTCAAACCCCTTCACATCTCCACTTCAGAAAACGAGTACAGCATTTGGGCAAGGGATTAGTGTCACAGTTTTACAGATGATGAAAGCTTTTTCTGCTCTTACGAATGAAGGGCAAATGGTTCAACCATATTTTATTGATAAAATTGTAGACGGAAAGACAGGGGAGACGGCTCATACGCAGCCTGTTTATTATCCATCTCCTATTTCAAAAGAAACCGCACTAAAAACTCTTGAGTACCTGAAAGAACCAGTCTATAGTGAGTATGGAACAGCCAAACATTATCAAGTAGAAGGGTTCGAGCTGGCAGCAAAAACAGGAACCGCTCAACTAGTAGATAGTGAAACAGGAAAGTACTACAGTGGAGACGGCAACTATATTTATTCTGTAGTCGGTTTTGCCCCCGCTGAAGATCCAGAATTGATTTTATATGTAACAGTTCAACAACCTCACTTAGTAGAAGGAGCAACCTATGGAGGGGCTGTCGTACAAAAACTATTCAATCCTATTCTAAAGCGCGCCTTGACATTGTATACTGAAGACAATTCAGATGAAGCAGAAAATCCTGGAGAAGAGACCCATGTACCAAATGTTGCAGGTCTCCATAGAGAAGATGCATTGAATAAATTGGCAGAAGCAAGTTTTGATGTAAGTATTATTGGAACAGGAGATGAAATTGTCCAACAACTTCCACAAGGGAATCTGCTATCTTCAACCAACCAACGTGTCATATTGATGACAAATGGAGCGCAAATTATGCCGGATTTGACTGGTTGGTCAAAAACTGATGTTCTTAGAGCATCTGAAATTACTGGGATTACCTTTATGATTGAGGGCGAAGGGTTTGTAACTTCCCAAAGCGTCTCTCCTGGAAGTAGTATGTTAAGTGAAGAAATAAAAGTTGTTTTGACGAGTCAAAATGCGCACAAAAGCAAGCAAGATACAAGCATAGATGAAGCAGAAAACGACGTGGAATAAGATGTTAAAATACTGAATTAGTGAGGTAACTGGAACTATGTCATTCCCAATACAAAATATATTTTTTATCCTAGGACTGTCTTTTTTACTAACCATTTTCTTTATGCCGATTGTAATTCGGTATTTTAGAGAAAAACAATTGGGTCAAATGACTCGAGAAGAAGGGCCAAGTTGGCATGAAGCCAAATCAGGTACTCCTACAATGGGAGGAGTTGTTTTTTTAGTAACGGCTTCTGTTGTATCGATTGGATTTGCAAGTGTCCTTGGGGTCCTTAGCATTCCGCTTGGGTTGACGTTGTTCATCCTCTTGTTGTATGGACTTCTCGGTTTTTTAGATGACTATATCAAGTTGATTATGAAACGAAATTTAGGATTAACAAGCAAGGAAAAACTAGCGGGCCAAGTAGCAGGAGCTTTTTTGTTTTTTGTAATTTATAAATGGAGTGGATTTAGCACAGAATTATCTTTTCCGGTTGTAGGAACCATTCAATCAGATTGGCTTTTTGGCTTATTCACTGTTTTTTGGTTAGTTGGCTTTTCAAATGCGGTCAATTTAACTGATGGATTAGATGGATTAGTTGCCGGGACAGGGACGCTCGCTTTTTCAGCATATGCCTTGATTGCCCTCAATCAAGGTCAATGGGATTTAGCCGTCCTCACTCTTGCAGTTATTGGTGGCTTGTTGGGCTTCTTTTTTTATAATAAAAAACCAGCCAAAATTTTTATGGGAGATGTCGGCTCACTGGCATTGGGCGGTGGACTAGCAGCATTGTCTATTTTTTTGAAAAGAGAATTCTCTCTTTTGCTGATCGGAATTATTTTTGTTGTAGAAACAGCAAGTGTGATTATTCAAGTTATTTCTTTTAAGTTAACTGGAAAACGAGTGTTTAAGATGAGTCCCATTCATCACCATTTTGAAATGAGCGGATGGAGTGAATGGAAAGTCGTCCTTGTTTTTTGGTTAGTGGGTCTGTTAGGTGCCGTAGCAACGTTGCTTTTGATTCAATAAAATGATGTTAGAGAAACAAAGATACTCTAACGATCTATTGCAAAAAAATCAATTTAAAATAAAAGGTAGGAAGTCATAAGATGAAACAGAGCACGCGCTTTAAGCAAAAAAAAGTAGTCGTTATTGGGTTAGCCGTGAGTGGATACCATGTAGCCCTTCTTTTAAATAAATTAGGAGCTGACGTCACTGTGAATGACTCAAATGATCTCACAACAGACGAGCATGCAAAAACGTTACAGGAGTTAGGTGTATCCGTCATTGGGGGTTCTCACCCGTTAGATCTAATTAACGATACGGTAGATTATGTTGTTAAAAACCCAGGAATTCCCTATCATCAAGTACAAATAAAAAAAGCAGTTCGGCTAGGGATTCCTGTTTTAACAGATATTGAAATAGCATTTGAAGTTACAGAAAGTCCTATCGTAGCCATTACAGGTACAAACGGAAAAACGACTACCACACGGATGATTGAACGTGTCTTGAATCAAGCGCGTCCTTCTGGACAAGCCTACGCTGCTGGGAATATAGGTATTCCAGCAACAGAAATCGCTCAAAAAGTTTCTAAAGAAGATACCCTGATTCTTGAGTTGTCAAGTTTTCAGTTGATGGGCATTGATACGTTTAAACCAAACATTTCCGTCATTACAAATATTTACTCGGCTCACCTAGACTATCATGGGTCACAAATTGCTTACGAGAAAGCCAAACTAAATCTGATTACGAATCAAGACGAGAACGATTTCCTGATTTATAACGCTGATCAACCAAAACTAGTTGAATACCTAAAACATGCAAAAGCAACACATGTTCCTTTTTCACGTCTGAAGAAAGTGAATGAAGGCGCTTATATTGAAGAAGAATGGCTTATGTTCAAAGGAACAAAAGTAATGCCAGTTGCTGCTCTTTTGGTACAAGGAGCACATAATTTAGAAAATGCATTGGCAACAGTTGCTGTGTCGAAAGTGATGGGACAGACAAACGAATCGATCCAAAAAGCACTTGAAACATTCACTGGTGTAAAACATAGACTTCAGTATGTAGAATCATTTGAAGACAGAAAGTTTTACAATGACTCTAAAGCAACCAATACCTTAGCAACTATTCAAGCATTAAAAAGCTTTCAGGAGCCACTTGTGCTAATAGCAGGTGGATTAGACAGACACGCGGATCTAAGTGCGTTGCTTCCCTTTTTGTCTCCTCACGTAAGGGCACTAATTGTAATTGGGGAAACATCGGATAGCTTAATCAGCCTTGGCCAACAAGCCAACATTCAAACTGTTGAAAAAGCAACCAATATGCAAGAAGCTGTACAACTTGCTTTCGAGTCTAGTCAATCGGGAGACAGCATCCTCTTGTCACCAGCAAGTGCGAGCTGGGATCAATATAAGAACTTCGAAGAACGAGGAGAAGATTTTATTCGATCAGTTTGTCACCTAATTGAATCAAAAGGGGGAAACGGCATTTAAAGCCGGAACATCATGAAAATTATCTTAACAGGTGGTGGAACAGGTGGACATATTTACCCTGCTCTGGCCTTAATGAGACGAATGAAAGAAACAAATCCAACAGCAGAGTTTTTATATGTCGGGACCCAAAATGGGTTAGAAAGCAAAATTGTACCAGAACACGATGTCCCGTTTAAATCTGTCAATATTCAAGGATTCAAACGTTCCCTTAGTTTGTATAATGTAAAAACAGTGTTTCTATTTGGACAAGCCTTTGTTAAAAGCAAAGAGATTATCAAAGAGTTTAATCCAGATATCGTAATTGGGACAGGGGGATATGTATGCGGTCCTGTTGTGTTTGCAGCAGCACGAATGAATATACCAACAGTGATTCATGAACAAAATAGCGTAGCGGGATTGACAAATAAATTCCTTGGGAATTATGTAGATAAAATCGCAACTTGTTTTGAAGAAGTAACACCACAATTTGGAAAACAGGCCACAAAAGTGGTTTACACAGGAAATCCCCGTGCACAAGAAGTTGCGGCACTTCAAGAAAATGAGTCCCTTAAAGACTACGGTCTACGTCCACATGTGCCTACAGTATTGCTATTTAGCGGGAGTCGAGGTGCTGCCAAAATAAATGAAGCAATCGCAGAAGCAACTCCTGAATTGGTCAAAAAAGAATATCAAGTGTTAGTGGTTACAGGCGAAACCTATTTTGAGGAAATGAATGCGCGCATAGGACAAGAAACTCTTAACAAAACGGATACTTTTAAAATGGTGCCCTACATATCGAACCTTCCACAAGTCTTTAAAGATGTCTCGTTGGCTGTTTCTAGAAGTGGAGCCACAACACTTTCTGAAGTGACAGCTCTGGGGCTTCCAACTATTTTGATTCCAAGCCCTAACGTGACCGAAGACCATCAAACAAAAAATGCGATGAGTCTTGTCAATAAAGGCGCTGCAGCCATTATTCCAGAAAACGAGTTAACAGCAAAACGATTGATTCGTGACATCGATGCACTAATGGAAAATGCCGCGCAACGTCAAAAAATGGCAGTAGCTGCTAAACATGCAGGAGTTCCTGATGCGGCGGATCGATTAGCCAACCTCTTATATGAAACGGCAAGGACCAAGCGGAAAGGATAAACATAGATGAGTAAGCAGGAGAGAGATTCTTCTTTTTCGTTATTAACTAAGATAAAAAATGGCACTCGTTTTTTTGATAGTCCTTCTTTTTTTTCCTTCAAAGGAAGAACTAATAACGAAAGAGAACGAATAAAAAAACCCAAAAAATCACCTATGACACCTACGAAAAGAGGCAAAGAGAGTCTCTATCGCCTCCTAATAATTGTGGCCTTCTTTTTAGTTGCGGATGTACTTGTGTTGTACTCTCTAAGTCCATTGAGTCGTATTGGGGAACTCTCTGTTGTAGGAACAGAAGAAGTGATTGTACAAGACGTAATAGATGCGAGTACCCTCCATGCAGGAGAGTCTGTATGGAGAAGCTATATAAAAAAAAGCCAGATTGAAACTCAAATGACTGACGAACTTCCACAAGTAAAAGCAGTCAAGATACGATTTACAGCTCCTAACAAATTCACATTCGATATTCAAGAATATCGTACTGTAGCTTATTTATCAATCAACCAAACATATAAAAAAATATTAGAAAATGGGATTATTTTAGAAGAGAAACAAGCTATCACGCGAGGCGGCTATCCCATTCTTTCAGAATTTAAAGAAGGAGACGTTCTAAAGCGGTTTCTAGTGGAATACGAAAAGTTGGAAGATGACTTGCGTCAAAATATCTCTGAAATTCAATATTCTCCTACTCCAGTAGATGTGTATCGCATTCGCTTATTCATGAACGATGGAAATCAAGTTGTGGCATCTATTCCAACTTTTTCAGAACGTTTAGTCTATTATCCTACCATGAAAACAGAGATAGGAGAGAAACAAGGGGAATTTAATTTAGAAGCGGGGGCATACTTCACGCCCTATGAATCTGAAGTTGAAGAGTAAGAAATGAACATCCGAACCGAATATCTCAAGAAAATGATTAGAGATCTCAAAAACATATCTTCATAATAACATCTAAGTTGTCTAGGTAAGGCGGAAAAGGCTTAAACGAACGAGCCTGCGCCTTTAATAACAGCTAAATAGATGGCAAAAAGAAAGACAGCGTATCAAACAAGTCTTTTAGTCTCTAAAAAAGAAAGGAGAGTCCTTTTTTTTGTGCTTTGTTCTAGCTAAGATCAAACAAAGTCTTTCAGTCTTTGCTACTTATTGCTCTAGCTTTTGTTTACAGTGTTATTTATGGTAAAATGAGATAAGAACATCCTCTATAAGAACGGTTGTTTTTAACGCCGTAAACAGTACCACAAAATGAGACGTTTTTTCAGGAAAAGTGTTTCATCAATTCAGTGCACAAAACAAACAATGCAAGAAAAAATGTGTACTACCCCAAAAATATATTTATAGGAAAAAGTCTTCTAAAATAGTTGTTTAGCAAATAGTAAGAGACCCTCTAATTGATACAAGGAGTCTATGCCAGAATTTGTGAATAGAAAGGAGGCATGTTAACTATGAAATCAGTGATACATGTTAGTTTAGATATTGGGACAACTTCTGTAAAAGTAATTGTCGCGGAAATAGTAAATGGGGAACTCAACGTCATCGGTGTTGGAAATGAAAAATCCAAGGGAGTTAGCAGAGGAATCATTGTAGACATTGATCAAACAGTTGACTCTATCCAACGAGCAGTACAACAAGCAGAACAAAAATCGGGTATTGAAATTACAGACGTCATCGTAGGAGTTCCAGCAAATGGTCTGGAAATTGAATCGTGCCACGGGATGATAGGTGTGAGTGATGCGGGCAACGAGATTGTTGATGCTGACATTCAGAATGTAGTGAATGCAGCATTGATAAAATCAGTCCCGCCTGAAAGAGATATTCTTGCAGTCTTGCCTCAAGAATTTGTAGTCGATGGATTTGATGGTATTCGAGATCCAAGAGGTATGATTGGTGTTCGTCTAGAAATGCATGCACTCCTTTTTTCAAGTCCAAAAACTATTTTGCATAATATCAAACGTTGTGTAGAAAAAGCAGGATATACTATTCAAGCAATGGTTCTTCAGCCGCTTGCCATGAGCAGTACAGCTTTAAGCGCAGGAGAAAGTGACTTTGGTACCATTTTACTTGATTTGGGTGGTGGACAAACAACTGTTTCTGTTGTTCACGACAATCAGTTAAAATTTGTTTTTGTAGACCAAGAAGGTGGAGAATATCTAACGAAAGATATTTCAGTGGTCTTAAACACAGCTCCAGCACAGGCAGAAAAGCTCAAACGAGAATATGGATATGCTATGACAGAGGCTGCTTCGGAAGAAAATCGTGTTCCAGTAGAGGTCGTTGGTCAAGCAAAAACAACGACCATCAGTGAACGATATCTTGCAGAAATTATCGAAGCACGGATGCTTCAGATTTTTGAAAAAATTGACGCAGAATTGAAAGATATAGACGCCTATCGACTGCCAGGTGGAATCGTCCTATCTGGGGGTTCATCTGCCTTGCCAAGCACTATTGAACTGGCAGAAGAAATATTTGGTGTAAATGTAAAGATGTACATACCTAGTCAAATGGGGATTCGCTACCCTTCTTTTACAACAGGAATTGGGTTAATAAAATATGTAGCAGAAGAAACAGGAATCCAAAGATTGATTAATCGAAATCTGTTAGGGTACCATCCTCAAGTGTCAGCATCTCAAGAAGGTAGTGAAACGGGTCCTTTCTATACAGTTTCTGAAGAGGAAAACTTAACAGAAGAACAACAAAGCATCGCTGAAAAAGGAGAAACCATGCTTAAGAAAGTTTGGGGTCAGTTCGCGAGCTTTTTCGAATAATCTTTTGAGTTGAAAAAGAGTGGGAGGAAAGAAAATGGATATAGAATTTGATGCGGGCGCTTCAAACGGAGCGGTCATAAAAGTAATTGGTGTAGGTGGTGCAGGTGGAAATGCTGTCAATCGGATGATTGAAGACGATGTGTTTGGAGTAGAGTTTATTGTTGCCAACACAGACGTACAGGCGTTGGCACACTCAAGCGCTGAAATAAAAATACAATTAGGACCTAAATTAACAAGAGGGCTAGGTGCTGGAGCAAATCCAGACATTGGAAAAAAAGCAGCCGAAGAAAGTGAAGAATTGATTGCTGAAGCGCTTGAAGGTGCCGATATGGTGTTTGTTACAACAGGAATGGGGGGCGGAACTGGAACAGGTGCTGCTCCGATTGTGGCACGAATCGCAAAAGAGCAAGGTGCTTTAACTGTCGGTGTGGTGACACGTCCGTTTACTTTTGAAGGCCCTAAACGTGGACGTTTTGCTGCCGAAGGGATTGCACAATTAAAAGAGCACGTAGATACATTGGTGATTATCTCAAACAACCGTCTCTTAGAGATTGTAGACAAAAAAACACCTATGATGGAAGCCTTTAGAGAAGCGGATAACGTCCTTAGACAAGGAGTCCAAGGGATTTCCGATTTGATTACCTCTCCAGGGTATGTCAACCTAGACTTTGCAGACGTAAAAACTGTGATGGAAAACCAAGGTTCTGCATTGATGGGGATTGGAAAATCAAGTGGTGAAAACCGGACAGCAGAAGCAACCAAAAAAGCAATATCTTCCCCATTGTTAGAAGTATCAATTGATGGAGCAGAATCTGTTCTTTTAAATATTACAGGTGGATCAGATTTAACGTTGTTTGAAGCACAAGATGCCTCTGAAATTGTTTCCGCCGCCGCAACAAGTGACGTAAACATTATATTTGGAACATCCATCAACGAAAACTTAGGAGACGAAGTGATCGTAACGGTAATTGCAACGGGTATCGATCAATCAAAAAAGTCTGATTCTTCAAATCATAGAGCTAAACTTAGCCAGACATTAACAAAGCCAGTATCACCGTCTGTACCTAAGGAAAGCAAAAAATCGGATCCTTTTGGTGATTGGGATATCCGTCGCGAAACAGAAACAGACGAACAGGCGCCTTCGCCTGAAGAAGAAACAAAAGTAGAAAAGCCTGAGTTTGATTTGTTTGGTAGAATAAACAAGCGAAACAGTCAAAATCAGGAAGAAGAAGCTGAACTGGATATGCCGCCGTTCTTTAGAAGAAGACGGACTGACAATAAAGATCAATAATGTTTATGTTGTTGTAACCATCCGAAATAGATAGAAAGGGGAAGTTACATGAGCTTAAAAGATAAATTGAATGCATTTTTTTATATGGATGAAGAGGAGACTGAGAACCTAAAAGAACAGAAGCAAGCCAACCAGCTCGCATCCATCAAAAAAGCATATATAAATGGCCAAAATCAACCATTGGTCAAACAATCTTCTTCCGTCAGTGCGCGCAGAGCAGAGACCAATGTAGTTTCTATGAAGCATCATGCGCCTCAAAAATCAAAAATAAGTATCATTGAACCTCGCACGTATTCAGAAGTAAAAGATATTGCAGATATGATATTAAAAAACAATACCGTCATTTTAAATTTTAGAAGGATAGAAAAAGAACAAGCGAAAAAAATCTTAGATTTTTTAGCGGGGACTGTTTATGCAATTAATGGAGATATCCAGAGAGTTGGAGAAGAGATATTCGTATGCACGCCCTCTAATGTGGACATTGATGGAATAGAAATAAACTCCCTGCTTTCAACATAAAATTACTAGAAACGGGGCACATACTTTGTTAATACAACTACTAAATCTCACTCAAGAAATCTTATCAGGCGCTATAGAAATCTACTCAATTTTATTGATTGTGTATTTCTTAATGTCTTGGATCCCTGGGGCTTATCAGTCAAAGCTAGGCTACTTTTTAATGAGAATATGTGAACCGTTTGTTGGCTTTTTTAGGCGTTTTCTCCCACCAGTTGGAATAGTCAGTTTTGCAGGAATGGCAGCTTACTTTTCTTTAATGCTTGTTCAAGGTGGTTTAAATGTGGTGTTTAATTTGCTACGAAGCCTAGCATATGCATTATAGAAAATAACAGAAGAGGATTTGTTTAAAAGGTAGGGGACCCATGAAGAGTAATGTAACACAGCATTTTCGTAAAGAAGAAGTACAGTTTGTTGATATGTGTACGGACTGGGTTGGAAATGTAGAAAATCAGTACACACCATATGTAACATATTTTTTAAACCCGAGAGAACAATTTATTTTGGAAACAGTGGCTAAAAGAAGTGACGAGTGTCAAATTTCTTATTTTGGAGGCTACAAGGATTCCGAGAGAAAACGCGCTCTTTTGTATCCGCAATATTGGGAACCAGAAGAAAAAGATTTCGAAGTGCTTCTTTGCCAAATTGACTATGCTTCAAAATTTAATACACTAACACATAGTCAAATTCTTGGGACTTTAATGGGCAATGGCCTGACACGGAATGTTATCGGAGATATTATTACAGATGGTTTAACATGGCAGTTCTATACAGAAAAACAAATTGCTACATATTTGCCTACTCAGATTGAAAAGATAGGAAAAGTGAGCGTAGCATTAAAAGAAGTGCCTTTGTCTGAAGGAGTAGAGCCAATAAATGAATGGAAAGAGCATGAAGTGCTTGCCTCCTCGCTTAGGTTAGATTCAGTAATGTCATCACTTTATAATATGTCTAGACAGAAAACAAAAGAAGTTATTGAGGCTGGTCAAGTAAAAGTGAATTGGCTTGTCATCACGCGCCCAGCATTTGAACTTGACGTTAAAGATATAGTGTCTGTCCGCAAATATGGACGGTTTCAATATATATCAAATCAAGGTTTGACCAAAAAAAGTAAAGAAAAGCTATCAATTAGAGCAATACAAGATAAAACATGAATGTGAAAACTTAAGGCTGGATGTACACAAAAAACTGGAGGTGCCGAGATGTCCTTAACCCCTATGGATATACACAATAAAGAATTTTCGGTAAAGATGCGAGGGTATGACCAAGATGAAGTAAATGATTATTTAGACCAAATCATTAAACATATTGAAAAACTAACTCGTGAAAACAAAGAGTTAGAAGAAAAACTTCGTTTTTCAAAGGAGAAACTGACCCACTACGACAGCATTCATGACTCATTGAATCGTTCTATATTGGTCGCACAAGAGGCCGCAGATCGATTAAAAGAAAACACCACAAAAGAAGTTGAGGTCATGAAAAAAGAAGCTGAAAGCAATGCAAATCAATTATTGCAAGACGCAGTTGAAAAAGCACGGCGAATCAAATCCGAGACAGAAGAATTGCGTCAGCAAAGCCTTGTATTCAGACAACGTTTGCAGATTATGGTGGAATCTCAGCTAGAAATGTTAAAAAACACAGACTGGGATGATGTATTACGAGCTCAAAAAACTGAAGTTATCCTAACTCCAACGATCGAAGAAGTAACAGAAAAGTTGACAGAAGACGGAAAAACGTTACAATTAGAAAGTGAAACAAAAGAGAAGGAACAGCCCGAATTGTTAGAAGAAAATGCGAATCAAGAAGAAGCATACGAAGAAGGAACAACCCCAGCTGTTGAATTACCGTCTCTTTCGAATGAATGAAAAGCGAAGACTGGAACCATCAAAATAAAAAACTTAGCAGCGAATCGGTGAAAGGTGAAAGACCGATAAAGTCTCTTTTATTTTGTTATCATCCATGAGTGCATTGGTGACAAGTAATCAATGACGCCCCATCTGCGTTATCCGATGGAAAGAAAAAACAGTACATGTGTATTGTTTTTTAAATTTGGGTGGTACCACGGAGATTTCGTCCCTTTCAGGACGCAGTCTCTTTTTTTATTGAAATAAAGCATTGATTACTAAAAAATGAGGAGATTGAGTATGAAATTAAAGGATACATTGCAACTTGGAAAAACAGGTTTTCCAATGCGTGCAAATTTACCAAATAAAGAAGTAGAAAGACAAGCAGAGTGGGAAAGCGAAAAGATATATGAACGTGTTCAAGAAAAGAATGCATTGAATCCTTCTTTTGTTTTACATGACGGTCCTCCATTTGCAAATGGAAACATCCATATTGGGCACGCTTTGAACAAAATTAGTAAAGACATTATTGTCCGTTATAAATCTATGACCGGACACAGAGCTCCCTATGTCCCAGGATGGGATACGCATGGACTGCCTATTGAACAAGCATTGGCTAAAAAAGGTGTTAAGCGAAAAGAAATGTCAGTGGCCGATTATCGTCAATTGTGTGAAGATTATGCGTGGGAACAAATCAATACACAGCGTGAAGATTTTAAACGTTTAGGTATCGCAGGTGAATGGGACAATCCATACGTAACGCTTACAAAGGAGTATGAAGAAGCACAAATTCGAGTGTTTGGGAAAATGGCTGAAAATGGGTATATTTACCGTGGACAAAAGCCTATTTATTGGTCGCCTTCTAGTGAGTCGGCATTAGCTGAAGCAGAAATCGAATACCAAGATGTACGTTCACCAAATATCTATGTAGCTTTCGAAGTACTAGATGGAAAAAATGTACTGGATTCAGATACTTCCTTAGTGATTTGGACCACAACACCTTGGACCTTACCAGCAAACTTAGGGATTGCCGTACATCCTGATTCGCTCTATTCAATTGTCAAAGCAGACGGCAAAAAATATGTGGTAGCATCAGAACTACTTTCTGCTGTATCTGAAAAAATAGAATGGCAAGAAGTAGAAATGATAAAAGAGATCCAAGGTAAAGAATTAGAATATATTCAGACAAAACATCCATTCTACGACCGCACTTCCCTAGTGATTCTAGGAGAGCACGTAACGATGGAAGACGGAACCGGCCTCGTGCATACCGCTCCTGGACACGGAGAAGATGATTACTTCGTAGGATTAAAATACAATCTAGAAGCTCTTTCGCCAGTAGACTCTAAAGGAGTATTTACTGCAGAAGCAGAGGGGTTAGAAGGTGTCTTTTATGATGATGCAAACAAAATTGTAACCGAGTGGCTAGAAGAAAAAAATGCTCTCTTAAAAATGGATTTCTTTACACATAGTTACCCACATGACTGGAGAACGAAAAAACCCGTTATATTCCGTGCAACTCCGCAATGGTTTGCGTCGATAGATAAATTTAGAGAAGCGATTTTAGAAAACATCAAAGAAGTAGAATGGGTGCAACCATGGGGAGAACAACGCATTACGAACATGGTAAAAGATAGAGGAGATTGGGTCATTTCTCGTCAAAGAACATGGGGGGTTCCGCTACCTATTTTTTATGGTGAAACTGGGGAACCAATTATTACGACTGAGACGATTAATCATGTGGCTGAGTTAATTGGGCAAAATGGCTCCAATATATGGTTTGAAAAAGAAGCAAAAGACTTACTACCAGAAGGATTTACACATCCTTCTAGTCCAAATGGACTATTTGAAAAAGAAACAGATATTATGGATGTTTGGTTTGATTCAGGATCATCGCATGAAGCTGTCTTGAAGGAAAGAGAAAATCTGACCTTCCCAGCTGACTTGTATTTAGAAGGGTCTGATCAATATCGTGGATGGTTTAACTCTAGCTTAACAACGAGTGTAGCTATAAACGGTGTTGCACCTTATAAAACCGTCTTATCACAGGGAATGGTTCTTGATGGAAAAGGGTATAAAATGAGTAAATCACTTGGCAATACCATAGAACCTAATAAAATTATCAAGCAAAAAGGTGCCGATATTGTTCGTCTTTGGACAGCAAGTGTGGATGCGCAATCAGATGTTCGGGTGAGTATGGAAATTATCGACCAAGTATCTGAAATTTATCGAAAAATAAGGAACACAATTCGTTTTCTTCTAGCAAATACAACGGACTTTGTCCCAGAGACTCATGCTATTCCTTATGAAGAGTTAAGATCAGTGGATCAGTACATGATGAATCGCTTGCATCAAATGACCAGTAAAGTGATGGCAGGATATGAAAAGTATGATTTTACTATTGCATACAAAGGAATCAATAATTTTTGTACAGTAGATTTATCTCAATTTTATTTGGATTTTGCAAAAGACGTCGTTTATATAGAGACAGAAGACAGCTATGAAAGAAGAGCCATGCAGACAGTGTTTTACGAAACAGCCGTCATGCTCACAAAACTTTTGACACCTATTTTGCCACACTCTGCAGAGGAGATTTGGTCTTATCTAAAGGAAGAGGAAGCATATGTACAATTAGCAGATATGCCTACGACAAAAGAATTTATGAATACAGCTGAATTAATGGAAAAATGGGCTGAATTTATGAAAGTTAGAAGCAAAATTTTAAAAGCGCTAGAAGTAGCAAGAGATGAAAAAATAATTGGGAAATCTTTTGAAGCAAAGGTAATTCTGTATCCAAATGATGCCACACGTTCATTGCTAAATAGTTTAGACACAGATCTCAGACAGATTTTAATCGTCTCTGATTTAGAAATTAAGTCTGAAGATATGGCAACCGTGGAACAAGCAACAGATGTAGAAGGGTTAAGCATCAAAGTTGAACGTGCAGCAGGAGACACATGTGAAAGATGTCGAATTATAAGTACGGAAGTTGGCACTCATACGGATGCACCTAACTTATGTAACAGATGTTATGAAATAGTGGCCACACATTTTCCTGAGGCACTAGGCGTGCAAGAAGAGAAATAAGTTTAAGTAGGCATAGTACTTGCAAATAAAAAAGAGCTAGGCTATACTAGTGTTAAGTGGTAGATAGCATATTGTTACATACATTATAGTTAATGAGTGACTTATGTAAGCATGGAAAATGATTACATCTATTGCAAAAAGATAGTGGAGGTTTTTAATAATGGAAACAGGTAGAGTAAAATGGTTTAACGCAGAAAAAGGTTTTGGTTTTATCGAAGTTGAGAACGGTGAAGACGTATTTGTACACTTCAGCGCAATCCTTGGAGAAGGATTCAAAACATTAGAAGAAGGACAAGAAGTCCAATTTGATGTTGAAGATGGAGATCGTGGACCACAAGCAACAAACGTTGAAAAAGTTTAAGCACATACTTAAGCATTAAAAAGCTCTCTAACCTTAGGGTTAGAGAGCTTTTTTCTTTGTATTTGAAAAAGAATTCAAAAGCGTGCCCCTTCATTGTGATGCTTTATACACCAAA
>CAYZZA010000022.1:0-18969 GCA_964482685.1 uncultured Carnobacteriaceae bacterium | reverse complement strand
ACGCGTTCCTTTGATTATTCACGTGCCTGGCCAAACAGATGGACGTGTCAGCGACGCAATTGGTGGGCAAGTCGACGTGATGCCAACTGTCATGCATATGTTAGGTATTGAGACAGATGATTACATGGTACTTGGATCCGATCTTTTCTCACCAGACCACGAAGAGTGGGTAGCCTTCCGAAACGGTACCGTAGTTGCACCTGATTACACAATTGTGGGCAGTCACATTTATGATACGGTCACTGGGATGTTGCTTACAAATCCATTGCCCCATGTACAAGCACGTGTTGATGAGTTGATTCAAAAAGCCGATGAACAATTAACGGCGTCCGATCATATTTTAATCAAGGATTTGCTTCGTTTCTATACACCTGAAACGATGATCAATGCCCAAAATACGCCTTATAAATATTTCAATCAATTGACTGACCCAGCCTCTCCTATCAACCAACCTGATAAGAAAGAGACAAGTGTTCTTTTCCAACACAACAATCAGTCGACTGTTGATTTGTATCAAACAGATGCACCTGAATTAACAAATCCTGAGTCTTTGGAACTTTTGGAACAAAACACACTTGATGAAGACACCTCTGGACAAGGACTGAATCAGTAAAAATTCATCTTATTTTCTCAATTTTAATTATTGAAACATGACTAAGGTGACTTTTGCTTTGAAAACCGTTTAAAGAGTTTCTCTTTAAATGGTTTTTTTCTACATAAAACACATAACAAATTTTGCACACCCACTTTAAGGAGGAATTCAGATGAATATTGGTTTTATTGGGATAGGCCACATGGGACAGGCAATCATCCGCGGATTACTCAATGCAAAAGTCGTCTCAGCTAACCAAGTTTTTATCAGCAATCGGACAAAAAAGAGTCGGCTCGCTTTCGCCGCACAAACAGGCGTCACTGCTTGTGCGTCAAATAAAGAAGTAGCCCGCCACTCAGACATTCTTTTTTTGGCGGCCAAGCCAACAGACATTCCGACTTTATTAACTGAATTGGCTCCATTTCTTTCAACAAGACCAACTATTGTATCTTTAGCAGCTGGACTAAGTCTCGAAAACTTACACTCTGCACTTTCTTTAGACAATTATCCACTCGTACGTATCATGCCTAATCTGAACCATGAAATTGGTGAAGGAATGGCCGCTCTTTGCTCGAATGCTTTCGTCTCTACGGATATTTTTTCTTTTATCCAAACTTTATTTGATGAAATTGGAGAAACGGTGGTCCTTCCTGAAGAACAATTTAGTGTATATGCGGCCATCGCGGGATGCTCTCCTGCGTTTACGTTTATGTATATCGATGCACTCGCGCTTGCTGGGGTCCGCTATGGGTTAAAAAAAGAAGTGGCTGTTAAAATAGCCACTCAAGCTGTTATGGGAAGTGCCAAGCTTGTCTTCCAATCCGACTCGTCCCCGATGGATTTAGCAGATCAAGTAGCATCTCCTGGTGGGACAACCATTGAAGGGGTGCTCACGCTTTTAGACACAGGATTTCCAACAGCTGTCATCAAAGCCGTTGAAGCTGCATATGAAAAAGATGTCTTTTTGTTGCACCAAGACAAGTAAGACAACACACGCCTCTTCCTTTACACTAGACTCAGACATGTTTGTCGGTAAATTTGTATGCACTGTAGGCAAAACGTCTTTTATCTTTGGGCTATTTTCTAGCCCGTAAGAAGCTGGCTGAATCATCACAAAAACAACTAGCCCTCACTCCATCTAAGTTGAGTGAGGGCTAGTTGTTTTAATTCATTTTTTCCATAAAAAATACCAGTGTACCGATACACTGGTATTTTTTGATTGGCTTCGTATGTTTTTCCCTACAAATGATGGGCTTAGAGTCATGCGTACACAAGACGTACCTCCATCTTTTTCTCTTATTAGTTTAGATGTATACTAAAATTCCTATTATGTGTCAACGGATAATAAAATAATCAAAAATATGTGTCCACAACTTAGTGTCAAACACACCTTTTGGATTTCCTCCACCAAGGACTGAATAGCCCACCATCGCTCCGACTACAAAAGCAATTAAAATCAAAGCTACAACTAAAAGTACTTTTAGGATAAAAAACAGTGTTTGCTTAGTGATTTCCTTCGCGCCCATACGCCCACCTCATTATTCTATTTGGCACGTTTTTTCATTGAAATATTGTCTAATAAAATGCCTGTTCCTAAAGCTACTGCGTCAAGTGGGCTTTCGGATACAAGCACCGGCACTTTTAATTCGTGCGCAAACAACTGATCAATTCCTTTTAACAGTGCGCCTCCACCTGTTAAAATAATGCCTCTATCGATGATATCTGCGGATAATTCAGGAGGTGTTTGTTCAAGCACATCTTTTGCGTACTGCACAATCATCATCAATGACTCTGTAATTGATGAGTGAATTTCTTTTGAAGTAAGCGTAACGGTTCTTGGAAGGCCGCTGACCATGTCACGCCCTCTGACGTCCATTGTTATTTCTTCTTCTTCGGTTTCAAACGTGTTGCCTATTTCTTTTTTGATAGTTTCGGCTGTGCGCTCCCCAATTAACAAATTGTGGGTTTTCTTTACGTAGGAAATAATGTCCGCATCCAGTGTATCTCCTGCTACTTTTAGCGAACGACTCGTCACGATGCCACCCATAGATAAGACAGCAACGTCACTTGTTCCGCCTCCAATATCAATGACCATGTTTCCACTTGGTTGGAATATTTCCATCCCTGCTCCAATAGCGGCCACCTTTGGTTCTTCTTCGAGAAATACATTTTTCCCACCTGCTTTTTCAGCCACTTCAATAATTGCTTTTTGCTCAATTGCTGTGATGTTGGTTGGGCAGCAAATCAATATGTTTGGTTTGCTTAAAAAGCCTTTCACGTTCAATTTATTGATAAAATGAGACAGCATTGCCTCTGTTACATCAAAATCAGCAATAACGCCCCCTTCTAACGGACGAATTGCGCGAATATTTCCTGGTGTTCTCCCTACCATTAAATATGCTTCTTCCCCAACTGCCAATACTTCATTTGTTTTTGTGTTTAATGCCACAACAGATGGCTCATTCAATACAATGCCTTTTCCTTTTACATGAATTAATACGTTCGCTGTTCCTAAATCGATCCCAATGTCTCTTGCCATTTCGGTTCCCCTTCCAAGGTATCTAAATTCCATATAGTACGTACGATTTATTAATTATACCATAGCCTTATAAGTAGTCACATATTTTATGTACCTATTAACTAAAAGCCAGTACGCATGATGTAGAAATAAGAGCAACCCTGGATGAAATCAGGAGTAGCTCTCGTCTTAAAACTATCTTGTTCTTAAAATTAATGAATAAATAAGGCCGCATAGTCCTCTGCCGTACGCTTTTCACTCGCTTTTTCTTCAATACGTTCTACATCTGCTCCAAGGGCGATCATTTTATTGTGGAAATCATAATAGCCGCGGTCTAAATGGTGCAACTGGGTCACACGTGTATACCCTTCTGCATTTAATCCTGCAATAATCAAGGCTGCTGCTGCGCGAAGATCTGTTGCTCCTACTTCTGCGCCTTGCAATTTAGCCCCTCCATGGATTACCAAAGATTGTCCATCAATCTGGAAATTGGCATTCATTCGACGCATTTCTTCCATATGCATATATCGATTTTCAAAAACAGTTTCCTTCATAGTACTCATCCCAGGTGCCATCAATTGCGCAATGGTCATTTGAGCTTGCATGTCTGTTGGGAATCCTGGGTGAGGCATAGTTTTAATATCTGTTGGTTTAAGTTCTTTTGGACCTTGAACCCGTAAACCTGTTGCTTCTTCGGTAAAGACAACACCCATTTCTGTTAACTTAGAGATGAGCGGCTTATTGTGTTCAGCCACACACTCTTCAATCAACACATCTCCTTGCGTGACAGCTGCCGCAACCATAAAAGTACCTGCTTCAATCCGGTCTTGAATAATGGCATGGTCCACACCGTGTAAGCTAGCCACTCCCTCGATACGAATGGTTTCCGTCCCAGCACCCACTACTTTAGCTCCCATGCGGTTTAGAATATTCGCAAGGTCTACAATTTCAGGTTCTCGTGCGACGTTTTCAATCACAGTGGTCCCGGTAGCCAATGTCGCAGCCATCATGATGTTTTGCGTGGCTCCGACGCTTGGGAAGTCTAAGTAAATGTTTGCTCCTTTTAGCTCATCAGCGTAGGCTTCGATAAAGCCTTTTCCAACTGTAACAGTGGCCCCCATAGCTTCAAATCCTTTTAGATGAAGATCAATAGGGCGCGATCCAATCGCACAACCGCCTGGAAGAGCTACTTTGGCACGCCCCATTCGTGCTAAAAGAGGGCCCATCACAACAATCGATGCTCTCATTTTACTCATAAATTCCAGCGGCGTATCTGATTTTAGCTCACCAGAAGCGTCGAGTGTCATCTCTTTGGCTTCTTTGTTAAACGAAACACCTACATTTAGATAAGCAAGCACTTGTTCCATTGTGAACACATCGGACAAGATTGGGACATTTGATAACACTACTTCTCCTGTAGAGGCCAAGATAGATGACGCCAAAATAGGCAATGCAGCATTTTTGGCTCCTTCGATTGTGACTGTTCCTTTTAGTTTTTTTCCACCACGTACAATAATTTTTTCCATTGGTTTCCTCCGAATTTTTCTAATCATTCATCTGGGATTTCCAGAACGCGTCTAGTGTCAATAGGTTATGTTTAAAAGAATATTCCTCTCTCTGTCTACTGTCGCAAACAAAAGAGAAAGAGTCATACAAGTGGCCCTTTAAATTCTCAGTAATTGCACATGAAAAAGAATTTAAAGGTGAGAAATGAAATAATGTGCGTTCTTTTTCTATGGCAAGTGCGTCCACAGAAGCGTCCGAGTGTGTTTATCTTTTTAAAAAAGCAAGGACCGCTCATCTTATTGCACACCACATTCTTCAATCTATACTACCATATTTTTTTTAAGATAAAGTAGTCTTCATTCTATACTAGCATATTTTGATCATTTTTGGCTATAAATGCTTCTATAAAGGCGTTCAACGTCAATTTTTGTTCACATTCTTACAGAATTCTCATCTGTCTTATGAAAACAAACAAAAAAACGAATGCACGTTCGCATCCGCTCTTTTGTTTGTTTTTATAACGTACCGAATAAACGGTCGCCTGCATCTCCCAATCCTGGAAGAATGTACCCTTGCTCATTTAGTCTTTCATCTACCCCAGCTGCATAAATGTTTACATCTGGATGTGCTTTTTTCAAAGCTTCTACACCTTCAGGTGCAGCTACCAAACAAACAAACTTAATGTGAGAGGCTCCTCTTTTTTTCAATGCATCAATTGCGGCAATCGCAGACCCACCTGTTGCAAGCATAGGGTCGACAACAAATAACTGTCTTTCATGAATATCAGAAGGGAGTTTGACAAAGTACTCTACCGCTTCCAGTGTTTCGTGGTCACGGTATATGCCCACATGTCCAACTTTAGCTGCGGGGATCAAATCTAGCATGCCATCTACCATTCCCAAACCGGCACGTAAAATAGGGATAATGGCTACTTTTTTGCCTGCTAATTGTTTTTGTGTTGTTTTCACCATTGGAGTTTCAACCTCAACATCTTCCAAAGGCATGTCACGAGAAACTTCGTAAGCCATCAATCGAGCGATTTCGTTTACAACTTCACGAAAGTACTTCGTACCTGTTTCTTTGTTTCTAATAATTGTCAATTTGTGTTGAATTAAAGGATGATCCAAAACTTGAAAACTTCCCATATATACACAGCTCCCTTACATTATTTTCAAACAGTCTTATTATACAGGAACAAACAAGATGTTTCCATATTATTCTGCTTTTTTTTAAATTCTTTTTAAATCCGCTGCTTTTTCTAGCCGATTCATAAAGGCTAGTCCGGCTTCTCCATCATCCAATTCTTCTGCCAAAATGATGGTTGCGTTTGTTTGTTCGAAAAAGCGCAATCCACTGTATAAATGTTTGCTTGCTTCTGTTGCATCTGGTTTAGGTCCTAGGGAATAGCTGTCTATTCCATCTGCACAAAAGCGCGCGAGAACCAGGTCACTAGCCAGCAAACCAATGTGTTCTCCCATGGATTGAAAATGCGCGATCGCTTTTTCCCATCCAATTCCTTTTTTTGACACAATGTAAACTGGCTCTTTTGGAGAATAATGTTTGTACTTCATCCCTGGAGCTTTTGGTACTGTGGTGTCGAGGTGCAAACCAACTGGCTGTAGCACGGAACCAATAATCGCTTCTAGCTGTTCTCTTGTTATAGCGCCAGGCCGCAGAATCACCGGGCCACGTGGATGTGTCATGTCTAAAACTGTTGATTCTAACCCAACAGTAGCTGGACCGCCATCTACAATGCCAGAGATCTTGCCTTTTAAATCATGTAAAACATGAGCAGCCGTTGTTGGACTTGGCTTTCCAGATGTGTTGGCGCTTGGTGCTGCCAAAGGCTTGCCAACGCGTTTGATTAACTCAAGTGCCAAAGGATTGTCTGGCATCCGAAACGAAACTGTAGGCAAACCAGCCGTTACATTTGAGGCAATCTTCCCTTTTTTAGCTGTTAAAATAAGTGTCAGTGGGCCGGGCCAAAATGCATCCATCAACTGATAAGCTTTTTCAGAAATCTCTTCTGCATAGTCTTCTACTTGTGTAGCGTGCCACACATGCGATATCAATGGATTGTCTCCAGGTCGACCTTTCGCTGCAAATATTTTTTGAACTGCTTCAAAATTAGTTGCGTCACCACCTAATCCATAAACCGTTTCTGTTGGGAAGGCCACTACCTCTCCTTTTTTTAACAATTTGACAGCCTCAGTTAGATGAGCGCGATCAAACAGACGTGTTTCCATACCGTTCCCCCTTTTCTTTAACAAACATTGTGGACGGTTTTTTAATTGTTTTTTTCTTTTTGTGCGGGATTGTTTTTTTCCTCGCTAATTCGAATCATCCGGTCTTTTCCACTTAAATCCCGTAAAACCTCAATCTCTCGTGTCGGAAAGGCGTGTTGCATCATCTCTTTGACTCGCGGCCCTTGAGCAAATCCAATCTCTAAAAAGAACAATGTGCCTGCATGTGAAATCAACGGCAATTCTTGACTCAAACGTTCATAAATCGCAAACCCATCCTTTTCTGCGAATAAGGCCATTTCTGGTTCATAGGTACGCACAGATTCTTGCAATGTGCCTTCTTCGTCTCTTCCTATATAAGGAGGGTTGCTGACGACAACGTCAAACAATTCCTGAGCCACTGGGTCCGTTAAATCTCCTTCTAGCCACCGAATTGGTGTTTCCAAGAAGAGACCATTTTTTTTGGCAACTGCCAACGCTTTTGGCGATAAGTCGATACCTGTTACATGAGCTTCGGGTCGTTCTGCTTTTAATGTACATGCAATAGCGCCCGTTCCAGTGCCAATATCTACAATGCGCACGGGACCCGTTTGTGGAAGCGAGTCCAGTACCGCCTCAACCAATTCTTCTGTTTCAGGCCGTGGAATTAATGTATCTGATGTCACTTCAAAGCGTCGACCATAAAACCATGCATGGCCAATTAACTGTTGAGGTGGAACCCCACGAGCTGCTTTTTCAATGTAGCAAAGATACTGGTCTTTTGTTGCATGTGGCATAGGCAAATGCAGATGTTGGATAAGCTCCGTTTTTGTCCATCCTTGCATCTCTTTGAGCAACCACTCTGCTGCATAACGCTCTTGCTTTTGTTCTTCTAAAAAAGAAGAAGCCCATAAAAGGACTTCTTTATACGTACGAAGAGAGTCAGTGTCTCTCACTTCTACATGTTTAGAGACCATTTTGAAGATTCTCTAGTTTTTCTGTTTGTTCAAACAACAAAAGGGCGTCAATAATTTCATCTAGCTTTCCAGATAAAATTTGCTCTAATTTCTGAATGGTCAGCCCAATTCTATGATCGGTGACTCTACTTTGTGGATAGTTGTAAGTCCGAATTCTTTCGGAGCGATCGCCTGTTCCAATTGCAGACTTTCTTTCCGAATCATACTCTTCTTGAATTTCGTTTCTCATTTGGTCATAGACACGTGCACGGAGCACCTTCATTGCTTTTTCACGGTTCTTGAGTTGGGATCGTTCATCTTGCATGGCAACAGCGATTCCGGTCGGCAAGTGTGTGAGTCGAACAGCGGAATCCGTCTTGTTGACGTGTTGTCCACCGGCACCACTGGAGCGATAAATATCCGTACGAATATCTTTTTCTTCAATGTTGACTTCCACCTCTTCAGCTTCGGCCATCACAACTACCGTAGCAGTAGACGTGTGGATACGTCCTTGAGATTCTGTTTGTGGCACTCGTTGCACACGGTGAGCACCGTTTTCAAACTTTAGCTTTGCATAGACGTTTTGCCCTGTAATCATCAACGTGATTTCTTTATAGCCGCCGATTGCTGTAATTGTTGCATCCAATACTTCAATCTTCCAACCTTGGGATTCTGCGTATTTTTGGTACATTTCATACAAGTCTCCTGCGAATAGCTGAGCTTCATCCCCACCTGCTGCTCCACGGATTTCCATGATGACGTTTCGTTCATCGTTAGCATCTTTAGGCAACAACAACACTTTTAGCCGCTCTTCTAACTCTTCTTTTTGTTCTAGCAAGGACTTTCGTTCTTCTTTGACTAGCTCTTCCATATCTCGTTCTAATGTTTCAGACAACAGTTCTTCTGTCTCGGCGATTTCAACCATGATTTCTTTATACGTGCCATATACGTCTACTGTTTCACGTAAATCTGATTCTTCTTTACTGAGGGCCAAAAAACGTTGTGTATCAGAAATGACCGTTGGGTCACTTAACATTTCATTGATTTCATCGTATCTGATTTCAATTTGTTCAAAACGATCAAACATGTGTATCCTCTTTTCTTTCTCCGTCCTGCTCTTTTAAAGAGATGGGAGGAGAATTGTAGTGTTTTCGACAGACCGGAAAGTACGCTTCATTTCCACCGATTTGAATCTGTTCTCCTGTGTAAACCGGATGTCCATCCACCATTCGCATGTTCATGGTTGCTTTGCGGTGACAAAACCAGCAAATGGTTTTCATCTCTTCTATTTTATCTGCATACAACAAAAGGTATTCAGACCCTTCAAACAACTGGTTTCTAAAATCATTTTTTAAACCAAACGCCATCGTGGGAATCCCCAAGTTGTCAACAATTTGAGCTAGTTGCAAAATGTGTTCTTTTTTTAAAAATTGGGCTTCATCAATTAACAAGCATGCCGGGGTAAAGGGCAAAGCTTGAATGGTCTCATAAATATTTGTTGTAGGTTCAATCGAAAATGCTTCTCTGTTTAATCCAATCCGACTTGAAATGTTTCCAACCCCATCACGGTCATCGACTGAACTTGTCATAATTACGACAGGTTTGTCTTGTTCCTCATAATTGTGGGCTACTTTTAATATTTCAATGGATTTTCCACTATTCATTGCGCCATATTTAAAAAACAATTGTGCCATTTTTTTCCCACTTTCTTCTAAACAAGTTCTTTAAAATTATAAGGCACGTCGCGGAAAATAACAAGTTTGATTCTATGTCCTGTAGTTTGTATTTTATTTTCAGCGCTTTCATTTTTATAAAAAAAGAAAAGCAACAAATGTTGCATACATATTAGTTTTTTCTCATTCTCCTTCTTTTGGTTTTTTTTATGATACGACAGATTGGTTGATCAATCAAAAAACCTGGATTCTTCTGAGAGCCCTTTATGAGGCTTTCAGTAAGAATCCAGGTTTTTTCGTCTTTTTTACGCTGTTTGTATTGGATACTCAATTGAAAAACAGTGTGCTTCCATTTCTGCCTTCACAATTGTGTACCAAGCCTAGCTTGCTTCTTGGAACTGACTGTTGTATAAATCTGCGTAGAAACCTTTTTTCTCAATCAACTCGTCATGGGTACCTGTTTCAATCACATCTCCATGATTCATCACAATAATCTTGTCTGCATCACGAATCGTGGACAAACGGTGGGCCACAACAAAACTTGTGCGGTTTTGGAGCAAGTTGACCATCGCTTTTTGAATCAAAATTTCAGTACGTGTATCTACACTAGATGTTGCCTCATCAAGAATCAGCACTTCAGGGTCAGCCATAAAAGCACGAGCAATGGTGATCAATTGACGTTGTCCCTGAGAGATATTTGTAGCTTCTTCGTTCAAGACTGTGTCGTAACCATGTGGCAAACGACGTACAAATTCATCTACAAGTGCTGCTTTTGAAGCTGCCATGACATCTTCTTCTTTGACATTTTCGTCTCGGCTTCCATACGCAATATTGTCATAAATCGTCCCATTAAACAACCATGTATCTTGCAACACCATCGAATAATGTTCCCGTAACGTTTCTCGATCAATGTCTCGGATGTCGGTTCCTTCAAAACGAATGCTTCCACCCTTTACATCATAGAAACGTTCCAACAGATTAATCAAGGTTGATTTCCCTGCCCCGGTTGGACCAACAACTGCAATCATTTCTCCTTCTAATACATCCAAATTAAAGTTTGTCATCAACAATGGATCTTTGTCGTCTCCGTATCCAAATTGGACTTGGTCAAACTTTACTTTGTAAGGACTATTTGGTTGCGGCGCTACACCAGACTCCAAATCCACCATTTCTTCTTCATCTAGGACCTCAAAGACTCGTTCAGCCGAGGCAACGGTAACTTGAATCGTATTCGATAAGTTTGCAACTTGTCGAAGCGGTTGGCTAAAGCGATTGACATATTCTAGAAATGCTTGTACGACTCCAATCGGAATCGTACCCGCTGCAACACCCAATCCTCCAACAATTGCCACACTCAAGTAGGCAAGGTCTCGTGAAAAACTCATCAAAGGCATCATAATCCCAGACAAAAACTGAGCTTTTTGAGAAGCAACGTTCAAGCGTTCACTTTGTTCATCGAACCGTTCAATCTCTCGTGCTTCTTGTGTATAAATTTTTACTACTTCATGTCCTGAATAAGTTTCTTCAATGACATCATTTAAATTTCCTAGTTCTCGTTGCTGAATCGAGAACTGTTTTTGTGCGCGTGGAGCTACAAATGAAATCATAAAAACACTTAACGGCACTGTGAGCATCGTGAGTAAGGCAAGTTTGACATTGATGCTAAGCATGACGATTGTAATAGTCACCAATTGAACCGAACTCATCATAGACTGGGTCAATATTTGTTGGAGCGTGTTGGCAATCTCATCCATATCGTTTACCGCACGGGACATAATGTCTCCATTTGAATGGGTATCGTAGTATCGGATCGGCAATCGGCTCATTTTTTCTTTCAAGTCTTTTCTCATATCGTAGACCGTATTTTGTGAAATGCGCACCATAATAAATTGCTGGGCATAGTTGGCAATCCCTGCCCCAGCAAACATGGCAAGTACCACAAAGATGATCTGTCTAATGGTTTCAAAATCAATGTTCACGCCTTCAATCGATTGGCCTGCTTTACGAAGGGCCATACGCTGTTGCACGACACTATAAATTTCAGTTGTCACGCGCCCCATTTGTTGAGGGGCTTTGGCTAAGAGAATCGCTGATATGATTGCAAAGACAAATGCAATAAACAACCAAAGTGCTTTATCAGACAAATAACTTAGGATTCTTTTTGTAGTGGCCATAAAGTTTTTTGGTTTTCTTGACCGAATCCCTTTTTTCGATTGTTGTTCCATTAAATATCCTCCCCTCTCATTTGTGAGGCCATAATTTCTTGGTAAATGGCATTGGTTTCTTTCAATTCTTCATGCGTACCCTTTCCAACTAACTGACCGTTGTCTAGCAGCAAAATAATATCTGCGTCAATTACTGTACTGATTCGTTGCGCAATGATTACAACAACTGCGTCTTTGGTAGCAGGTTTTAAGGCTTTTCTTAATTTAGCATCTGTTTTAAAATCTAGCGCTGAAAACGAGTCATCAAAAATAAAGATATTGGCATCTGTCACCAGGGCTCTCGCAATACTGAGTCGTTGACGCTGCCCACCGGAAAAGTTTCCTCCTCCTTGTTCCACATAACTATCCAATCCATTTGGCAATTGAGACACGAACTCTTTTCCTTGCGCAATCTCTAATGCTTTCCAGATGTCCTCATCTGTTGCTCCAGGATTTCCATATTGCATGTTTTCGCGAATGGTTCCCGTAAACAGCAAGGCTTTTTGAGGCGCAAATCCCAATTCAGATCGGATTTCTCTGTGTGTCATCTCTTTGATATTGACCCCACCGATTTCGATACTTCCAGACTCGATATCATAAAAGCGTGGGATTAAATTGGCTAACGTTGTTTTCCCTGATCCAGTTCCTCCAATAATGGCAACTGTTTCCCCTACTTTTGCATGGAAATCAATATCTTTGAGGGCCAATTTCTCTGCGCCACGATAGCGGAAGTTGACATGGTTGAATGCCAAGTCTTTTTGAGCTGTTTGACGAGGTTTCGCTGATACTTCTGGTTCAAAGATTGTTTTTTCAATATCCAATACTTCATTGATCCGTTTAGCAGATACTTGTCCACGTGGAACAACAAACAATACAAAAGATAAGTTGATGACTCCAATTAAAATCTGAGCAGCATATGTCAAGAAAGCAACCAAACTTCCTACTTGCATTTGTTGCGCGTTGATAAACTTCGCACCAAACCACAAAATTGAAACATTTAAGATACTTGTTGTGACAGTCATAACTGGAAAAAGCAAGGCCAGTGTGGACATCGCTTTTTTCGATGTATTAGCAAACTCTTGGTTTGCAGCATCGAAGCGTTTTTCTTCGTAATCACTTTTGTTAAATGCACGAATAACTCGAATTCCGGTTAATCCTTCTCGGAAAATTCGGTTTAATCCATCTGTTTTTTCTTGCAACACTTTATAAAAAGGATTTGCAAACTTTAAAATTACTCCAAGAATCGCTAGCAAAATAGGAAGAGCCACAATAAAGATCATGGACAGCTTGGGTTCTTTGATAACCGCCATCGTTCCGGCTCCAAGCATCATGATAGGCGCTATGATCATCATACGTAACATCATCATCGCAACCAATTGCACTTGCATAACGTCATTGGTTGTTCGGGTAATCAAGGTTGCCGTCCCAACATCATCTAATTCTTCATTCGAAAAATACATGACTTTACGGTACAGTTCTTTTCGCAAAGTGTGTCCCAATCCTTGTGACTCACGGGATGCGTAATAGACGTTTATAAATGCAGACGTGATGGTCATAAGCGAGACACCTAGCATCACAAGTCCAATCCGTTGAATATATCCAATGTCCCCTGTAGAAACACCATTGTCAATAATTGCGGCCGTTAAAGTGGGCAAGGCCAACATCCCCATGACTTGGATCACCATAAAGACAACGGCTGTCGTCACACGCCCTTTGTCCATTTTTTTCAATAATCGAATCATCACTGACACAATCCTTCCGTTTGTTTATTCTGAACCCCATTTGCAATCCAGTCTAGTCGCATATGAAACATCTTTTGTGTTTCTTCTATGCTCCATTCCATATAGAAACTTTCGATAATCGTTTGATTCATCATGTTTAAACAAAAATTCATGATTCCATCTATTTCTTTTTCATCTGTAATTCGCAAGGATGTGCTGTCAATTTCGTCTAAAATATTTTGGTATGTGATACCAGATGTAGTCTTTTCAACATTAACAAGAAATGCATTTATTTTTCTATTTAATTTATAGTTCATGTGCAAATACATATTTTTGTAAAAGCCTACTTTTTCGCTGTTCAATATGGAACAAATGTAGTCCGTCCCGAATAGGGCCCATCCTTTTACAAAATCGCCTTTTTCTTTTATCAAACACTGTTTCAGCATTTTACGGGTATTGTGTTGGAACAATCCGACTAAATAATAGTACAAATCATTGATATCTTCGAAATACTGATAAAAACTCCCTCGCGAAATTTGGGCATTGATAATGATATTGGAAACAGATGCCTTATACAAAGGCACTGCAACAAATTCTTTCATTGCTCCTTGAATCAAACGGTCTCTTTTTTCTTCAGGTAAATTAAAAAAAGTGCCTGTCGGCATCTTCCCTTCCACCTTTCATTCTATATTTCGCCCTTAAAATGTGACAGCTTGTCACATCGTACTTACTTATTATAAATCAGTCTTTTGGAATTATCAAGGTTTAAAAAAGAATGCGCTCTTCTCGAATGACATAGAGTTGCAAAAAGCAACTTTTCCACTCCCTTTCGTCTACTCTTACCGAGATAGAATATTGAACTTCAAGGGTACAATGCTTCTTCTCCTTAAAACTAGGATGAATCAAAAACAGATTTTTTAAATTAAAATTGAAATCCAGTAGAGATTTATTTTTTCATGAATGATATAGTGGATGGAGCTTATTTTTCTACATACACTTCTTTAAAAGAATGGAGTGCCCTACTTCAATGCTTCTATAGAACGTTGGTAAGCAAATTGGCCTTAGAGTCCACTAAAAAACGCTATGCCAATTTAGGGCGCGTAGGAAATACTATTTTATTTATAACGTCAGCCTATTTTTCTATTCATATTCCATACAATCTTATAAAGGAGTTTTCACTGATGCAACGTAACGAACAAAAACTGACTTTTTCTTCTTACCTCTATATTGGCTCTTTGCTTTTCGGCTTATTTTTTGGTGCTGGAAACTTAATTTTCCCCGTACATATGGGGCAACTTGCTGGCGCAAACATCACATGGGCTACACTTGGCTTTTTGATTACGGGTATTGGTTTGCCCTTTATAGGGGTGGTGGCAATTGGGATTTCCAACAGCAACGGATTGTTTGACTTATCGAGCCGCGTCCATCCCTATTATGGCTACTTCATGACAACACTTTTGTATTTGACTATCGGTCCTTTTTTTGCATTGCCCCGGACCGGAACCGTTTCCTATGAAATTGGGTTTGCACCATATATTGGTGAACAACATCAAGTACTTGGCTTAGCTATCTTTACAATTCTCTTTTTTGGATTGGCTCTCCTCTTTTCACTTAAGCCAACAAAGATACTTGTATATGTAGGAAAAATACTGAATCCGCTTTTTCTTGTTTTTTTAAGTATCTTGTTGCTTACTGCTTTTTTCAAACCAATGGGGACTGTCGTCGACGCTCCAGTTATGGGTGCGTACGCAACTAGTCCATTTGCGAGTGGGTTTATTGAAGGGTACAACACCATGGATGCCCTAGCCTCTCTAGCTTTTGGGATCATTGTGGTACAGGCCATTAAGGGATTAGGTGTGACTCAACCAACTACGATTGCCAAAGACACCATTAAATCTGGACTGGTTAGCATGATTTTAATGGGGCTCATCTATGCAGGACTTGCTTACTTGGGAACCATGAGTGTGGGACGCTTTCCTATTTCTGAAAATGGTGGCATTGCACTCACACAAGTCTCTCATTATTATTTTGGGTCTTTAGGCAGTCTGTTGTTAGCACTCATCATTACTGTAGCTTGTTTAAAAACAGCTGTTGGACTAATTACAGCGTGTTCCGAAACCTTTCATGATATGTTTCCACAGTCTTTCAGCTATAAAACATACGTATATCTCTTCAGCGGGATTGCTTGCTTAGTTGGGAACGTGGGACTAACCAAGATTATTACGTATTCCATTCCTGTTTTAATGTTCTTGTATCCGTTAGCAATCACGCTTATTTTACTGGCCCTCTTGTCTCCTTTGTTTAAAGATAGACAAGTCGTTTACGTTACCACAACAGCTCTTACATTGTTTGTGAGCCTGGGAGATATGTTCAATGCTTTGCCACAACCACTCCAACAAATAAATTTAGTTCAAACCATTTTAACCTTTTATAAAACTTACTTGCCGTTTTTCACAAGTGGCATGGGTTGGATTCTTCCTGCATTACTTGGATTGATGATCGGCTGGATGATAAGCTTAGTCACCTCTTCCACTCCCGCTTAAACCTACATGGAAATTCAACTGAATCCGCGTTTTTTTAAAACAAAAACATCCCTCCTTAGCTAGACTATGAATCTCTAGTCAAGGAGGGATGTTTTATCTCTTTGTTGAAAACAATCTTAAAACCACTGTATATTCAGAAAAAGAAAAAATTGCTTCATGCCTTTGTTTTAGTGGGCTTTGTAATTATATAAGGGTTTTAAATGCGTGTGAATGTCGACCGTATCTTGAATAGTGGCTATAATTTCTTCATACGGTTTATAAGCATCCGGTGCTTCATCCAATGTAGCCTTTCCTACCGACGTCGTATACACTCCTTGCATTTGCTTCACATACGCGGAAAGATCCAACTGTTTCTTTGCAGCTGTACGTGACAAAATTCGTCCAGCTCCGTGAGGCGCAGAATAGTTCCACTCTTTTGCGCCTTTGCCTATACAAATCAGTGAACCGTCTCGCATGTTTAACGGAATCACTAAACGCTCGCCTGCTTGAGCAGAAGTGGCTCCTTTACGAATAATCTGTTGTCCATGTCTATGTAATTATGAATCGAATCAAACGACTCGTCGTACTCCCAGTCCATTTCTTGCATAATCGTGTCTAACATTGTGTGCCGATTCAGTTTCGCAAATTGCTGCGCAATCTCCATATCATGCAGGTAATCGTCAATCGAATCTCCTGTTAGTGGCGCATATGCCGGATCAATGAAAAAGCCCAAGCTTCGCGAACCAGAATGAACGGAAAGCCAGATGTCTTCATTGTCCCCTTGCGCCAACTCGATGTAGTGATTTCCCCCACCTAATGTCCCGATGGACTGTCTGATGCGCTGTTTTTTATCGCTTGGAATAGGCGCTGCTACCTTGTCTAGCGCTACGTCAAAGATTGGATTGCTTCTTGAATGAACAGAAAATCCTGATGGAATTCTTTTGTGAATTACCTCGTTTAATTTTTTCAACTCCACATGAGTGCCTTTTTTCAATCTTCGCATCAGTATTCCACACCCTATATCTACTCCAACGATGTTAGGCACAATTCGTTCAATGGGACCATGAAAACGAATCGTTGTACCCACTGTGGAGCCTTTGCCAATATGGCAGTCACTCATAATTCGCACGGTCGTCTCTTTGGTGATTGGTTCATCAATAATCGCTTGGATTTGTGCAATAGTTTCAGCATCAATCGTCTCTGTATATACATAGGCTTTTGTATACTTGCCTCGCAAAATAAACATTTCTCATCCTCCTATCGAATAGAACTCCCTAAAGACATCAAATGGATGTCTCAATGTACACACTAAAAAAACACAGAGTAAGAAAGTCAATAAAGCTTCTCTATCTACTGTGCAAGGGGGTGCTTTTTTATTCTTGATTTTGTTTGTTTTTATTTAGGTACTGGATTACTTCTGTATCTGTTACTTGTGAAAAGTCTACATAATGAGCTCCCACGGCCCCTTTAAACAGAGCAGGATCTTCTAGAACAATTAAATGTTCCACTTGCGTACGGATACGTGTAGCGGTCTCCACCGAACACACAGGTACAGCAACGATAATTTCTTTTGGCTGTTGCGCTCGAAGGGCGCTTACTGCTGCTAGAAGAGTAAATCCTGTTGCGACTCCATCGTCTACTAAAAGAACGGTCCTATTTTCTATGCTCGCACGTACCCGGTGTGGCCTATAAAGTTTACGTCTACGTTCGTTTTCTATGCGCAATTTTTTTACTTGTTCTGCCAACCATTTTTGACTCACAAAGGCACGTTCAGCGGCATTTACTATTGGCTCATGTTCTTCAGCCAAAGCTCCTATCGCATATTCTGGATGCACTGGGTGCCCTATCTTGCGGACAAGTAACACATCCATTGGCGCATCGAGCACATTCGCAATTACATAGGCTAAAGGAACTCCACCTCTTGGTAGAGCAATCACAAGTGGTTGATCAATTGCTCTTTTTTTTAAGACATCCGCTAGTAACTCCCCTGCTTCTAGACGATTCTGGTACACTTCATATACCCCCTTTCTTCACACAGCCCAGGTTGGACGAATCATTTGCTTCATTTTGTCTGATAAATACGGTTTGTCTGATAAATACGGTCTTATTTTTTAGAAAAATTCCATACACGTACAATCTGTCAGAATCTCGTGCCCTACATATTTTGGGACATCTCACAAAATCTAACCACTTCACCTAATTGCACATCTTTTATCGAAGTCTCCAAAAACAAGAGATGCTTTTTTCTAAATTAAGTCTACAAGACCTTCATTTATTGTCCAATGAAGCGAGATTTCCTTCTGCCAACCACATTGGCTTTGCTGTTTAAATTTTTTAGAAAACAAAAAAGCTAGAACTTTTTGGATTTGTCCTAACTTGCCTTATGTATATTCAGGCGCTTACAATCATACGAATGTTTTGTTAAAAGAGAGAGTCAATTGACGCTCTCTTTTTTATGTGTTCTATGCATCTGCCTATGTGCTTTTAGCTTTTGCGCTATTTTTTTCTAAATAATTGTCTATCTATCTCCACTTGTCTTTCATTTTTTGACTGCGCGGCAATTTCTTCTAGCAGTTGATACAAAGTTTGTTCAATTGCCACATAGAGCTCTTTGGCTGCTTCTGTTAGAGAAGGATTTGTAGAAGTGTCCTCAAAAAAGACAAGCCTGATTTGTTCCATGTATACTTTTAGTATATTTATCTTTCGAGAGCGCGAAATTTTGTCTGAGTGTCTCACAATAAATAAGTTGGCTGCAACATCTTGTAACATGCTCTCTACCTCCTCTGTATTGTTTGTAGACTGCTTCTTCCTTCCAACCTAAGTATACACGAAACACTCGCCCTAAAACAACTGGTGTTATTTATTTTAAATGGTTTTCTTTCATTGTTTTTAATCAGGTGTTCAAACCATTTTTGAGACCCGTCTCTCTTGTTTAAACAAAGATAGCGCAAGATAAAATTTACCCCTCCACTTGCTCTTTGTCTTCTTTTTCATAAAAAACCCCTCTAAGTAGGCAACTTTTGTAAGTATCCACTTAAAGGGGGCGAAGTGATTT
>CAYZZA010000021.1:0-21352 GCA_964482685.1 uncultured Carnobacteriaceae bacterium | reverse complement strand
GATACGATACAAAAAATCAACCTCTAGCTAAAATTAGGAGGTTGATTTTTTATATAAATATATTTCAAGTTGTCTTTTTTATTTGCTTGTGGATATCTTGTGGATAAGTATCTCGTCGTTAATACTCCACAACATCAATTCCAGCTGTAGATGCTTGGCCTTGGTATGCATACGATCTTTTCTTGTCATGAAATGTAAGAGAGACGGTTGCAGAAAGACTTTCCTCAATAAATCGTTCCATTTTACCTAATTGTGGTGCAGGAAGATGAATCAAATGATCGTATTCTACATGAGCTTGTAAAATCGCTTCTTTATTTTCAAGCGTAATCAAAAGGCCATTTTCTTCGACTCGTTCGACCATACACGTGCTATTGGTATACGTTGCGAAACGGTATTCTCTTCCTTCTACATGAAAGTTTGCAATAAACCCTTCAAATGAGGTGAAGTGATAGGGAATGGTTGCGATGGAAAAAAAGAAGCTCGTGTCTTTTTCTTTGAAGTGATTAGTTTGAACCCATAAATATTTTTCTGGAAAAGATGTGCCCCAATCTCGTTCAATATAGCCTTTGCCGTTTGTAAATAAGAGAAGACGTTCGTCAACCTTCATAAAACCAGATAAAGAATGATTCATACTGACAATACCGTGGTAACACTCCATACTCGGCAAATAACCAAAAGGCCCCATGATGGTCGGTTGTGAAAGAGAGGTGTCAATTTTTTGAAAAGATCCAAATCCAATTTTTCCTTTTATGACCATTTCTGGACTATGCAAGTCAATGGACAAGAACGTTTCTGTAAAAATATTCGTTCCAATTTTTAAAAGAAACGGATTGTTTTGGAAATTTGTCTCTTCGATAGAGTATTTGAAATAATGAGTCTGTGTACGGTCCTCTCCGTGAGCTTGTTTCTCTACGAGAACGGCTTGAATAAAGGCATGTCGATCGTCTCCATCTAGGCTTATGCCTGGAATAAAACTAAGAATCGTTTGTTCGTCTTCAGATACTTGTTTAAAATACCATCCTTCAAAATAATGTTTTTTCTTTAAATGTCCTTGAAACAACATTGGATTCTTTAATTTTGATTGCATACGATTCCACCTCTCTGTTGTCTATCCTTCTTTAGTATAAAGAAACTCGACAATTTTTCCATCTTCCTCCTTTGCATAAATTTTTTTCTCTAACTTACTTACGTGCGTTTCATGCATAACAAAGAAAGAGCCCCTCAAAGGAGGATAAACACTCCTTTGAGGGGCTCTTTCTAGACCTTACATCATTTCAGGTGTAGTTGTTTGATATTTTCCTTGCTCAATATAAACACTTAAGATTGAAATATCTGCAGGATTTACACCACTAATTCGACTTGCTTGTGCCAAGGTTTCTGGCTGGATTTTTGTCAAACGCTCAATTGATTCTGTCGCAAGTCCATTAATAGCATGGTAATCAAGTTTTTCAGGAATTCGTTTTGTTTCCATTCGTTTTAGCTTTTCTGCATTTCGAAAAGACTTCGTAATGTAGCCTTCATATTTTACGGTAATTTCTACTTGCTCGGCTGCTTCTTTGGATAAAGAAGTTTCACTAGGAGCAAATTGAATTAAATCTGCATAAGATATCTCCGGTCTACGCAGCAAATCATAGGCTAAAATCCCATCTCGGAGTGCAGCCGATCCATTTTCTTCTAAAAAGGCTTGGAGAGCAGGAGTTGGTTTCAAGCGAACTAGCTTCAAACGTCCTAATTCTTGTTCGACTGCTTGTTTTTTCTCTAAGAAAGCCTCATGTGTTTCTTCTGATACAAGACCAAGCTCGTACCCCATTTCAACTAATCGAAAATCTGCATTATCATGACGAAGCAACAAGCGATATTCTGCTCGAGAAGTTAACAACCGATATGGCTCAGACGTTCCTTTTGTAACAAGATCATCAATCATAACCCCAATATAACTGTCGCTTCGTGTCATGACAAAAGGGTCTTGTCCTGACACAAAACGCGCGGCATTTATTCCAGCAATCAGCCCCTGACCTGCTGCTTCTTCGTACCCAGAAGTTCCATTCATTTGTCCGGCTGTAAACAATCCAGCCACCAATTTTGTCTCTAGTGATGGACGCAATTGATAAGGCAAGACAACGTCATACTCTATCGCATATCCTGTACGCATCATGCGCGCATTTTCCAATCCTTTTACGGTACGCAAGACCTGTTCTTGCACATCTTCAGGCATCGACGAAGACAAGCCTTGCACATAAATTTCGTCTGTGTCACGTCCTTCAGGTTCTAAGAATACTTGATGACGTGGTTTATCACTAAATCGGACTACTTTGTCTTCGATCGAGGGACAATACCGTGCCCCTACACCTTCTACAATTCCTGTGAACATAGGCGCACGGTGTAAATTCTCACTGACAATTTCATGAGTGGCTAAATTTGTATATGTTAAATAACAAGGCACTTGATCTTCTAAAGCCATGTAAGCACTGTCTGGAGTCGCAAAACTAAAATGATTGGGCTCTTCGTCTCCGGGCTGGATTTCGGTCACGCTATAGTCAATGGTTTTTTTATCAATCCGTGGAGGAGTCCCTGTTTTAAAGCGCGCCAATTCAAAGCCCAAATCCAACAAGTTTTCCGATAAGGCAATAGAAGGTTGAGAGTTGTTAGGACCGGATGAATATTTCAAATCTCCAATAATGATTTGTCCTCTTGAAGATGTACCTGCAGTTAAAACAACTGCGTTTGAACGGTAAATGGCTCCTGTGTTGGTGACAACCCCTTTGCACACACCATCTTCTACTAATACTTCAACCACAATTCCTTGACGAAGTGTGACATGTTCATTTTTTTCAAGTGTGTGTTTCATCTCTTTGGCATAATCAAACTTGTCGGCTTGTGCGCGCAAGGCTCTTACCGCAGGCCCTTTGGCTGTATTTAACATTCGCATTTGAATGTACGTTTTGTCTATATTACGGCCCATTTCTCCGCCTAATGCATCAATTTCACGGACAACAATTCCTTTTGCTGGTCCTCCGATAGAGGGGTTACATGGCATAAAGGCAACCATGTCCAAATCAATCGTGACTAATAACACTTGTTGCCCCATCCGTGCAGCGGCTAATGTAGCTTCTGATCCTGCATGTCCGGCTCCTACGACAATCACGTCAAAGGTTCCTGCTTCAAAACGATTCATGTATGGTCTTCCTTTCTTGTTTGTTCATATAACGTATACATTTTTCTCTTATTTATTTTCCTAGACAGAATTGACTAAACAATTGCGTAATCAATTCATCTTGCACAGTATCTCCTGTAATTTCTCCTAATAGTTCCCACGCGTGGGTCATATCAATTTGAACCAGGTCTACTGGCATACCAGCTTCAATTCCTGTGATGACCTGTTCAAGAGAAGCTTCTGCTTCTTCTAATAGCGCAATGTGGCGTACATTTGAAATATACGTGGCGTCTCGTTCGCCTGTTTGACCACTAAAGAATAAATCGGCAATATGTTGCTCTAGTTGAGTCAATCCTTTTTGTAAGACGAGGGAAGTTTTCACAATCGGGTCTTCTCCTACAAGTTCCTGAAGTTGAGCGAGATCTAGTTGATTGTCTAAATCAGTTTTGTTTAAAATAATAATCCGTTTGTGCGTTGTTGTTGCCTCAATCAAAAGACGATCTTCTTTTGTTAACGGTTCACTTTGATTAAACACGAGCAAAATAAGATCTGCCTCCGCTAGCGCTTGACGACTTCTTTCTACACCGATGCGTTCTACAATGTCTTCTGTCTCGCGAATACCCGCTGTGTCAATTAAACGTAGGGGCACTCCTTTAACACTGACAAAATCTTCAATCACATCCCGAGTAGTCCCTGGAATATCTGTAACAATGGCTTTTTCTTCTTTTAATAACACGTTTAACAAACTGGATTTTCCAACATTTGGACGCCCAATAATCGCTGTTGCCAATCCTTCACGAAGGATTTTTCCTTGACTTGCTGTATCAAGGAGTCTGTGAACACTTTGTTTGACACTCTTGGCTTTTTCAACAAGCAATTGAGAGGTCATTTCTTCCACATCGTCGTATTCGGGATAATCTATATTGACTTCCACTTGTGCAAGAGTCTGTAAGATGTCCTCACGAAGAGAGCGGATCAGTGTGGATAAGTTTCCATCTAGATGTGTCACAGCCAAATGCATGGCTTTATCTGTTTTGGCACGAATGACGTCCATGACTGCTTCTGCTTGTGACAGATCAAGTCGTCCATTCAAAAAAGCGCGCTTTGTAAATTCACCTGGTTCAGCTAATCTTGCTCCACTTTGTAACACAATTTGCAAAACCTTGTTTACAGCAACGATGCCCCCGTGTGAGTTGATTTCAACAACATCTTCACGCGTATAAGTTTTCGGTGCACGCATTACACTTACCATTACTTCATCTATTACTTCTTTTGTTTTAGAATGTACAAGTTTTCCATAATGTATCGTATGACTTTTTTGATCGGCTAATTTTTTTGTGCCCATTTGGTACACGCGATCTGCGATTTCAAGAGCTTCTTCTCCACTAATTCGAATAATCCCAATTCCACCCTCACCAGGAGGTGTGGAGATTGCTGCAATCGTATCAAATTCTGTACTCACTTTTTTTCCTCCTGTTTTCTTTCTTGACCTCAATTCATCAAAAAAAGCGCTGTTCCGCCCCTTGTAGAAACCACAAAAGAACGGAAAAAGCACTTTCACTACTTTTACCTGAGTAAATGATATTTAATTTGCTACCGAATATACCTTTTTTTGATTTTAAAGTCAATGTTAAAATTTTTCTTTTTTCATTTAAAAGAGAATATTAGTTTATTTTCTTAAAAATTGAAAAGAGATAGCGTCTGGACCGGCATGCGACATGACACTTGCACTCGCAAAAGCCGTCTCATATTTAGCAGAAGGGTAGGCTTCTCGAATCATGGCAATGATTTTTTCAGAGTATTTAGACAATCCATCATGCGTAATCCCTACTTCAGCAATCTCTACTCCAGTTGCTTTCATCTCTTGAAGAATCTCTTCATAGCGTTTCACAATTGCTTTTGTTCCTCGTCCTTTAGCATCTGCTTGCAATGCGCCACCAACCATCTCAAGGTTAGCTTTGATATTTAATGCTTGAGAAATCTTGCCCATTGTTTTGCCGATACGTCCTCCACGAATCATATTGGTCAAATCCACAATCGATATATAAAGTGTGGTACGCTCTCGAACGGCCTTTAGCAATGGAAGAGTCTCTTCAATTGTGAGCCCTTTTTCTGCGCATTTAGCGGCTTCTAGTACTTGAAAAGCCATCGCACGTGCACAAAACTCAGAATCGATGACCGTTATTTTTCCTTCTGAAATCTGTGCGGCTTGTGCTGCTCCATTGACTGTTCCACTTAATGTATGTGTCACATGAATGGATAAAATGTCACTACCATCTTCGGTCAAGTCATTATACGTATCAACAATAAAACCGATAGCGGGCTGAGACGTCTTTGGTAGTTCTTGACTTTCTCTCATTTTATCTAAAAAAACATTTTTTTCAACTTCTGAACCATCCTGGTATACTTGTCCATCCAAAAGGGTCGACAACGGCAAAATTGTAATGCCGTATTGATCAATTTCAGCTTGAGTTAAGTGAACGCTAGAATCTGTTACTACTTTAAATTTAGCCATGATTTGCTCCTTTTTTAACTTATATTTTCTGGAACATTATTCTGGAACACTACTGATATCCTACTGTATTCAAGGGCGTGTTTCAATACCATGCCCCTTCTCTCTAATGTTTTTATGTATTCCTCACACAGTATCTTGTAAATTGGCCTGATTGTCTTGGCATACGTTCGATTTCAATTGAAGAGAATAGAGTGACACCCCTTAACACAATCAAAAGAAGACGTGTCTTTTTCGTGACAAAACTATGTCTATATTTTAACATTTGGACAATTCTCTTATTTTTATTCAATTTATGTGCACTTTTTTCTATATACTTATTCAGACAGGACCCGCCTTTTTTTATCATAGTAGCGGAAAAAGGCGAGAAAGTAGGAAAAAGATGAATACATATCAATTCATTGCAAGTCAGTATCCTTTTAAAGAAATTAAAAATCAAAAAATCATTTTACTCTCTAAAAATGAAGCACAAAAACGAAACCTCCCTCTTAGTGAAGGCACCATTACATTTGAAACTTCCAATCCGGATGAAAAAAATATTTTGTTTTTTGATACAGAAAACAAGAAAAACACTCTACAAATTCTACCTGATAGACCAGAACGGTACGCTGCTCCATACACAGAAAAAAAGTTTGTGTCTAAACTTGTTTGGACGTACTCCCCTGAGTTAGCGGAAGAGTTGCTTGCATTTATCCGAGAGCATATGGAAGAAACAGGTGCTCTTGAAGTTGATTTATGGGCCATTTGGACCGGCAAGACTCAATCTTCTACCATGCGCATGGTTTCTTTAGAAGATCTTTCACTGGAGACAATAAAAAAAATAGTTAGCAACAAAACTCCCCAAGCTCCTGAAGGATTGATCATTACAAAAGAATAAAAAACCTAAAAAACATTTTGTTTCTATTTATTCACTTCATAGAAACAAAATGTTTTTTAGGTTTTTTGTAATGAGCCCACTAATGCAGCAATTTTTTGATTTCTCTTTTTATGTTTCCAACCAAATAAAGAGAGCCAAACACAATAATAACCTCATCTTTGTCCGCTCTTGTGTCAATGTACTCTAGTACTTCAGATGCTGAAGAAAGGGCTTGTGCTTTGAATCCTCGTTCTTGAAGCAACGTTCCCATCCGGGAGCCTTTTACTGCTCTGTCCGATTCAGGTGAAAGGGTTAAAAATTTATTTGCTAGAGGCAAAACAGCATCCACCATGCTTTCGTAGTCCTTGTCCTCCATCATGCCTAAAATAAACGTGACTTTCTGATTGGGGAACAATTCCTTGATTGTAGCAATTAAGGCAGCGGTTGCGGGTTGGTTGTGTGCGCCATCTAGAAAAGCAAGTGGAGATTCCGATATTTGCTCCCATCTCCCCGGCCAAGAGGCTGTGGCCAATCCTCTTCTTAACGCTTCTTCAGATATATGATACCCTTTTTCAATCAATTTTTCAGTGACTTCAATAGCTAAAACAGCATTTTGAATTTGGTGGTATCCTCTTGCCTGTATGGATAACGTATGCATGTCTTTGTAATCAAAGACTTGCCTGTTTTGTGTTGTTTTGACGAGATGAATTTTATCTTCTTGCACGGTAGAGTATTGTGCCTTTTTTTCCTTAGCGGCTTGCTTAAAGAGTCTATCCACCGATTCAGAAGGGCTAAAAGTAACCAATTCTCCACGCTCTTTTAAAATGCCTACTTTTTCTTGTGCTATTTTTTCTACTGTATCTCCAAGCATCTTCACATGATCCAACCCAATTGAGGTAATGACGGAAACAAGAGACTCGTCAATCGTATTTGTGGCATCCAATCTACCACCTATTCCTACTTCTAAAAGAACAAGATCACTTTTCTGTGTAGAGAAATACAAAAATGCAACTGCAGTCAGAATCTCAAATGCATAGAGACTTTCACCTGTTTCTGCTTCAATTTTCGTAACAGCTGGGGCTACTTTTTTAGTCAATTGAATCCAATCTTCATCTGAAATCAGCACATTGTTTATGCGGATTCGCTCATGTATTTTTTCTAAATGAGGAGAGGTAAACAATCCTACACGATACCCTGCCGTTTCAAGAATAGACAACAAAAAAGAAGAGGTCGATCCTTTTCCATTTGTACCAGCGATATGAATATATTTCATCTCTTTTTGCGGATTTCCTAACTCATCCAACAAAGCATACATTCTTTTTAAATTATGTTTTCTTCCTTTTCCGCGATTCGTGTTTACCAATGCAATAACATCATCCATATTCATCTCTTCCACCTGCTTTTCTATCGATTGGTCTCCCTTTTTTCTACATGTCATAAAGAGGCACGATTTTTGTGAATTGTCTAAACAAAAAATGTTTCAACAAGGGCAGGTTCGCTCACTATTGAAACATTTTTGTGTTTTATTTTACTGATGTGTCTTTTACGCGCTCTGCCGGTTCGATTGTTAAATAACGATATGGCTCTTTTCCTTCTGATTTTGTTGCTACGAGAGGTTCCTTACTTAAATAATGATGAATCAGTTTCCGTTCATTCGCAGGCATCGGCTCTAATTTCACAAGAGACTGCGTACGTATGACTCGTTGGGCTGTTCGTTCGGCTAATTTTTCGAGTGTTTCTTGTCTGCGGTCTCGGTAGTCTTCTGTATCAACGACCGCATTTAATTTAGAACCTGCTTCTTTATACAAGACTACTTGCACCAATGATTCAATTGCATTGAGCACTTTTCCATGACGGCCAATCATTAGACCGGCTTTATCCGTTTCAATGGTAAAAGTAACACGCTGTTTTTCTTGTTTTACGTATACCTTAATTGGGTCAGCTCCCATATGTTTCCCGATAGTTTCTAAATAAACGCGCGCTTGCTCAATCGCGCGCTCATTTTGTTTTTCTTTCTTAGCCTGTTCGTCTTTTTCTTGTTGTCCAGTCTTCTCTTCAGGCACATTCTCCACTATTTTAGTGGATTTACTAATTGTGTGTCTGTCTAGTTGCTCAATCTGATAACTCTCTGTTGGCTCTACTGTTACAGAAAGGGGTTCTTTTGTATCTAAATTTAACGTAGTTTTTGGCAAAAAATTATCGGAAAGAAGAGTAGGTTCTTTTCTCGATACGCTCACAACTGCATCTTTTTGTCCAATCCCTAAAAACCCTTTTCTACCTTCTTCAATTACTTGAATAACGGCATCTTCTTTTAAAAGACTCAATTCTTTTAATGCTTTCTCAATCGCTTCACTAACGGTAGACGCCTGAGCTGTGTACTTGTTCATGAGTGTTGTGCCCCCATTTCGTTTCATCTTGCTGCCTCACTTTTTAACATTTCTTCCTGTTTTCTTTGCTTTTTTGAGTGCTCTTCGTCTTTCTCTTTCTTTTTGACGTTGGGTTTCTTCTTTTTCCCGTTTCTCTTTCATTATTTTATATGGATTGTTTAATGCAAGAGTTTGTAAAACAGAAAATGCATTAGATACGACAAAATAAAGTGACAATGCACTTGGAAGTGGAATACTTACAAACAAAATAAAGAGCGGCATGATATAAGTCATCAGTGCTCCACCTTTTTGTTCACTTGTCATTGTGGTTAAGTAAGAATTCAGCCATGTTAAGAAAGCTGCTAGTATAGGAAAAATAAAAAGTGGATCAGGTTGTCCCAATTGTGTCCATAAAAAAGTACCTGTTCGTAAAGCAGGAGTACGGCTAATTGCTTGATACAAAGCAATCAAAATAGGCATTTGGAGAAGAATCGGTAAAAAACTTAAGTAAGGATTCACTCCTGCTTCTTCATACAAGCGTGCTGTTTGTTCTTTTAATTTATCTTGCGTTTGAGCATCTTTCGCTGCATATTGTTCTCTTAGTTCTTCCAAACGAGGATTCAATTCTTGCATTTGTTGCATGGTCTTTGTTTGAAAATGAGTGACTGGCAACAGAATAATTCGAATCAAAGCTACGAATAAGATGATCCCAATTCCTTCATTCCCACCAAACAAATCAGCTAACCATAAAATCACTTGTGAAAATTGATAGAGAATCGTTCCTTCCCACAGTCCACTGCTGGTAGAGGTAATGTCACTCGTTCCGCATGCAGCTAAAAACAGCGTGAGCAAGAGGACCATGGACACGAGGTACTTTTTTTTACGTTTATCCACTTCTTTATTCTCTCCTTATGTATAGGGATTTGCATTTTTTTGCTTGTTTAGTTTAACATATTTGCTTTTTTAAGGGCATGTATTAGAGATTTTTTTAGTTCTGGCATTTCCATATCCGCAACTGGTTTTCTCGCAATCACCAAAAAATCTTTGGTTGGATCCAACTCTTCTTTGACTTCTAAAAGAGATTGCCTGATTTTTCGTTTGACACGATTTCGAATAACCGCATTCCCAATCTTTTTTCCAACAGACAATCCAACACGAAAATGACTTTGTCCCTCTTTGTCCAATACATAAATCACAAATTGCCTATTAGCCGTTGAGCGCCCTTCATGGAAGACACGTTGAAACTCAGCTTCTTTTTTTACTCGATAAGTTTTTTTCATGCTTTATCCCTCTCATCTACGCTAAGTTCGCAAAAAAAAAGATCACTGAAGAGGTTTCAGTGATCATGCAGATATTACTTTTCTGCCTTTACGGCGTCTACTCTTCAAAATGTTACGACCGTTTTTTGTGCTCATTCTTTTACGGAAACCATGCACGGTTTGACGGTGACGCTTTTTAGGTTGATATGTTCTTTTCATAAGTCATTACACCTCCAACTATCTTGACACATTAAATGTTATCATCGTTTACTCTATCCATAACAGACAGACTAGACAAGTATAAAGAAAAAGATATGCGTTTGTCAAGTTTCTATTCAAAACTCTTTGATGATTTGTCAAAAACATAAAACAGCATACTTGTTTCTTTTATTTTATCAGAAATTCAACTAAATATCTCCTTCTTTTATTTCAATCTAGCTAAATGACATGTCATAGGTTTGCTTAAAAGAAAAATTCTGCTTATTCAGCACAGCAATTTATGTTTATCCCCCATCCACAATGTGAATATGTTTCAACACACGACGATTTCTACACACAAGTTATCCACACTTGTCCACACTTGAATCCATCAGTAAAAACTTACACACATACTTATTAAGAGTTTACACACATGTCCACTGCCTGTGGGTATCTTTTATAAACAAAACTTTTTTACTGTGCATAACTACTGAATACATTGATGACAAAGGGTTTTTTCCTTCTTAGTTATTCACATTGTCCTCTGAACAAACAAAACCTTTTTTAGGTTGTCCACACTTGCACTTATCCTGTGGACAACTTATGCATACCCCTGTGTATTGTTTATGCACAGGTTTAAAAATCTGTGGAAAACTATTGAGAATCATGTTACTATAAGAGAGAACTATTTTCGAAGGAGGCAAATTATGAATGATTTGCAATCTCTATGGCATTTTCTGCAGGAGAAATTTAAAAGTACACTTTCAAAACCCAGCTACGATGCATGGATTCTAAGCGCAAATCCAATTCATTTGACAGAAAAAACAGTTGTCATTGAAGTTCCCTCTCCTCTACATAAAGGCTACTGGGAAAATAACTTAACCACCCGTACAGTTGAATTTTTGTATGAATATTTTGGAAAAGAATTTTCGCCTGTGTTTGTTACAAAAGATGAGGAAGAAACACACACCGTTTCTTCCTCATCTTTAAACTCTACAAGTGGAAGACAAACAAAAGATTCCACACTACTGAATGAAAAATATACGTTTGATACTTTTGTAATAGGAAAAGGCAACCAAATGGCACACGCCGCTGCACTAGTCGTGGCCGAAGAGCCAGGTACTATTTACAATCCTCTCTTCTTTTATGGTGGGGTTGGGCTTGGAAAAACCCATCTGATGCATGCAATCGGGCAACAAATGCTCAGTATTCGCCCAAATGCACGGATTAAATATGTGTCTAGTGAAACCTTTGCTAATGATTTTATTAATTCGATTCAGAATAAAAATCCAGAACAATTTAGACAAGATTACCGAAGTGTTGATTTACTGTTAGTCGATGACATTCAATTTTTCGCTGATAAAGAAGGCACACAAGAAGAATTCTTTCACACTTTTAATGCTCTATATGATGAACGAAAACAAATTGTGCTAACAAGTGATCGACTCCCAAATGAAATACCTAAATTACAAGAAAGACTTGTCTCTCGATTTGCGTGGGGATTGTCTGTGGATATCACACCCCCGGATTTAGAAACACGCATTGCGATTTTGAGAAAAAAAGCCAACGCAGAAGGGTTGGAAATACCAAGTGATACCTTGAGTTATATCGCTGGGCAGATTGATTCAAATATTCGCGAGTTAGAAGGCGCACTAGTTCGTGTACAAGCTTTTGCAGCTATTGAAAGCAAAGAAATCACCACTAGCTTAGCGGCCGATGCATTGAAGAGCATGTTGCCAAACAATGCAAAAAGAACCATCACGATTGAGGTCATTCAACATGCAGTGTGCAAATACTACCATCTATCTCTCCAAGATTTAAAAGGAAAAAAACGCGTTCGTTCTATAGTCGTGCCGCGTCAAATTGCAATGTATCTCTCTAGAGAAATGACATCTGCTTCTTTGCCAAAAATTGGACAAGAATTTGGTGGAAAAGATCATACAACCGTGATTCATGCACATGAGAAAATTAGCACTTTAATTAAAAAAGACGCGGGGTTCAAAAAAGAAATCGCAAACATCAAAAAAACCCTCTCGTAAATCTTTCTAAAACATGCGCATAGAATGGTTTGTGTATAACCTGCAAGTTATGCACAAAAGTACCCACAGGTTATCCCCATACAGAAATGCATATATACCAAAGTTGTTCGTTACTTCTCCACAGTATCAACAGGCCCTACTACTAGTACTTATTTATTAACTATATTATATATATGCGCACACGCTTCTTTACACATGTTTACGACACTACTATCTTATTGGAGGCTATCTTATGAAATTTACTATTAAACGTACACCGTTCTTAAAAAAACTTGCTGAAGTCCAATTAGCCATATCAAACAGGACAACTATTCCGATTCTTACCGGAATAAAATTAACCCTAACCGAACAAGGCTTAACGCTTACAGGTAGTGATGCAGATATTTCTATTGAAACGTTTATATCCGCAGAGGCTAAAGAATATGAACTTTTTATTGAGAAAACAGGATCCATTGTTCTTCAACCAGCTCGCTTTTTTAGTGATATTGTCCGTAAGTTGCCAGATGATGTGTTCACATTAGAAGTAAAGGATAAGTACCAAACAGAAATTACATCTTCCTCATCCGAATTTATTATTCACGGATTGGATGCTGACAATTATCCGCGTTTGCCACAGATTGAAGAACAAGAAGCTTTCCACATTTCTATTCCTTTGTTAAAACAAGTGATTAGACAAACAGTCATTGCCGTTTCCCTTCATGAGAGTCGTCCTATCTTGACAGGAGTCAACTTATCCATCGGGAATTCACAGTTAAAAGCTGTTGCAACAGATAGTCATCGACTCAGCCAACGTGTGATTCCACTAGAGGTATCTGATGAAATTTCGTATAACATTGTCGTACCTGGGAAAAGTTTAGCTGAACTCTCGCGTTTGCTTGGTGAAAGCACTGAAGATGTTGAAATTATTGTCACTGAAAATCAAATCTTATTTAAAACACCTGATACGTACTTTTATTCCCGTTTGTTAGAAGGAAACTATCCAAATACAGAAAGATTGATTCCAGCTTCTGCAAATACGTACATTACGTTAGATGCGACTGTTTTATTAGGAGCGATTGAACGGGCATCGCTTCTATCCCATGCGGGTAAAAACAATGTAGTTAAAATGACTGTTGAAAAAGATGCCGTGACCCTTACGGGGAACTCTCCAGATATTGGACGAGTAGAAGAAGAGGTTGCTTTTATAAAAATTGAAGGAGAACCACTCGAAATCTCGTTTAACCCAGATTACATGAAGGATGCTTTAAATACATTTGGTGCAATGGATGTGGTGATTCAACTTCTTTCTCCTTTAAGACCTTTTGTGCTAGTTCCAAGTGAAGACGAACGTGTATTTGTCCAATTGATTACACCTATCCGCACATCTTAATTTTGTAAATAACTCTATTTAAGAGCCCGCTATTTTTTGCAGGGCTCTTATTTTTTCTTTAAATAAGCACATTTGAGCACTTTTACCTATAAACAAGGTGTTCCATCGTTTTTCTTTTTAAAAGAGTTATGAAGCGTTTTTTCCATGTAAATATTTGATAAGGGGGGGGGTATAAGGTATAATAAAGAGGAACAAAAGTACGGTTGACGTGGATGTTGGTTGTCCACGCTTATTTTTTTAAGGAGCTGGATTTCGTGGAGAAAAATTTTATTGTCGAACAAGACTTTATTACACTAGGCCAATTTCTAAAAGGAGCAGCCATCATCTCTAGTGGGGGCATGGCCAAACCTTTTTTAGACTCTTACACAGTGTTGCTTAATGGTGAAAAAGAAACCCGTCGTGGGAAAAAATTGTATCCTGGTGATCTAGTTGAGATTGAAGAAGAAGGGACCTTTCGTATTTCTGCTTCTAGAGGAGGAACTGAAGGAGCAAACCTGTAATGTTTTTGGAATCCATCAAGCTCGTAAACTATCGAAATTATGACCATGCAGATGCTGTTTTTTCTAAAGGGATGAATGTGTTTATCGGTGAGAATGCCCAGGGAAAAACAAATTTGATGGAGAGTATTTATGTGCTAGCGATGACCCGAAGCCATCGGACGAGCAACGATAAAGAGCTGATTAACTGGACAACAGAATTTACAAAGATCAAAGGACGGATTCAAAAAAGACAAGCTCATTTTCCTCTGGAAATCATCGTATCAAAGAAGGGGAAAATTGCTCGACTAAACCGGTTGGAACAAAAAAAACTGAGTAGTTACATTGGCCATTTTAATGTCATTTTATTTGCTCCAGAAGATTTATCCTTGGTCAAAGGAGCACCTTCTATTCGTCGCAAATTCATTGACATGGAATTGGGACAAATGAACCGCTTATATCTCCATCATCTAGTGGAGTATCAACGGATGTTGAAACAGCGGAATCAGTACCTCAAGCAACTTTCAAGAGGAGCAAAAGAAGACACGATTTATTTAGATGTTTTAACAGAACAACTTGCCAAAGAAGGAGCGGCTGTTTTATACGAACGGATTCATTTTATTGAGAAACTCCAAAAATGGGCCGAGCCGATTCACCATGAAATATCGAAACAAAAAGAAAAGCTGACCATTGCATACACTAGCTCCATTTCGATTGAGTCAATTGAGTCGAAAACGGAAGAGGAGTTGTATCAAGAGATGCTTTCTTTTTGGCATGGACAAAAGAAGAGGGAAAAAGAGCAAGGCATCACTTTATCAGGGCCGCACCGTGATGATTTGATTTTTATGGTCAATGGAAAAAATATTCAAACATATGGCTCTCAAGGACAACAACGAACGACAGCGTTGAGCATCAAACTAGCTGAAATTGATTTGATGAAGGAAGTCACTGGTGAGTATCCCGTGTTGTTGCTAGATGATGTGCTATCTGAATTGGATGATGAAAGACAAACACATCTACTAAAAGTTTTTCAAAATAAAGTCCAAACTTTTCTTACAACGACTAGTTTAGAAGGCGTCAAAATGGATTTACTTGATCAACCGAAAGTATTTCGGATTACAAATGGGCAAATTGAAACGGAGAGTGAATAAGGATGTCAGAAAACAAAGAACATGAATACAACAAAGACTTAGCAGAAGAATACGATGCAAGTCAAATTCAAGTGCTCGAAGGGTTAGAAGCAGTTCGAAAACGTCCAGGAATGTATATCGGATCCACAAGCTCAGAAGGTATGCACCACCTTGTTTGGGAAATTGTGGATAACGCAATTGATGAGGCTATGGCTGGATTTGCTGAGAACATTGAATTGATTCTTGAAAAAGATGACAGCATTACCGTTATTGATGACGGTCGAGGAATCCCGGTAGATATTCAAGCAAAAACAGGTAGACCAGCTGTTGAAACAGTCTTTACAGTGCTGCATGCTGGAGGAAAATTCGGCGGTGGAGGATACAAAGTATCTGGTGGTCTTCATGGAGTAGGATCTGCTGTTGTGAATGCTCTTTCTTCTTACTTAGAAGTATTTGTTCACAAAGGTGGGCACGTTTACAAACAGCGATATGAACGTGGAAAAGTTGTGGAAGAACTTCATATTCTTGAAGATACAACCAAACATGGGACAACGGTGAATTTCAAACCAGATTATGAGATTTTTAAAGAGAGTAAAGTGTTTGACTTTCAAAAATTATCGACCCGTGTACGCGAACTAGCTTTTTTGAACAAAGGGCTCAACATTTCGATCGAAGACAAACGAGAAGATGAACCTGTAAAGCTTGCTTATCACTACAACGGTGGGATTAAAAGTTATGTGGAGTTTTTAAATAAAACCAAAACAGTACTCTATCCCGAACCGATTTATTTAGAAGGAGAGCAAGATGGTGTGGCTGTGGAAGTTGCGTTGCAACATACAGATGGCTACCACATGAATTTAATGAGTTTTGCTAACAACATCCACACCTACGAAGGGGGAACGCATGAATCTGGGTTTAAAACAGCTCTTACGCGTTCTGTGAATGATTACGCTAGACGCAACAACATCTTGAAAGAGGGAGATGAAAACCTTACAGGTGAAGATGCGCGCGAAGGGCTAACCATTATCCTCAGCATTAAACACCCTGACCCTCAATTTGAAGGGCAAACAAAAACAAAACTAGGCAACTCAGAAGTGCGTGGGATTACGGACCGCCTGTTTTCGGGAAACTTTGATAAATTTATGATGGAAAATCCTGCTGTTGCAAAACAAATTATTGAAAAAGGACTCTTGGCAGCAAAAGCTCGTTTGGCAGCTAAACGAGCCCGAGAAGTAACGAGACGAAAAAGTGCGTTGGAAATCAGCAACCTTCCAGGTAAATTAGCAGATTGTTCCTCAAAGGATCCAGAAAAAAGCGAGATTTTTATTGTAGAGGGAGACTCGGCTGGAGGCTCTGCCAAACAAGGACGCTCACGCCAATTTCAAGCTATTCTGCCAATTCGAGGAAAAATCTTGAATGTTGAAAAAGCGTCTTTGGACCGTATTTTGGGCAATGAAGAAATACGTGCCTTGTTTACAGCGATGGGTACGGGATTTGGGGATGAATTTGATATATCCAAAGCGCGTTACCACAAACTCGTTATTATGACAGATGCGGACGTAGATGGAGAACATATTCGTACACTCTTATTAACATTATTTTACCGGTATATGCGTCCAGTCGTAGAAGCAGGGTATGTGTATATTGCTCAGCCTCCACTTTATTTGATTAAACAAGGAAAAAAAGAAATCTATATCGATTCAGAAGAAGAATTGCAGCTTGAACTCAGTAAACTTCCCGCTTCACCTAAACCAAATGTGCAGCGCTATAAAGGGTTAGGTGAAATGAATGCAGACCAATTGTGGGAGACGACCATGGATCCAGAACATAGACGCTTATTAAAAGTCACAGTAGATGACGCGATTGAAGCAGATATGGTGTTTGACATGTTGATGGGTGAAAAAGTTGAACCGAGACGTGATTTCATTGAACGAAATGCGATTTATGCAGAAAATCTAGATGTGTAATTAGGGCAATACAATATTCATGAGAAAAAGATAATGAAAGGGGAAGAGAATAGATGGCTGAAGAAACAGATTCAACAATGGATGCAAGAATGGATAATGCAAACGTCTCCAAAATTATGCGAAAATCATTTTTAGAGTATGCAATGAGCGTCATTGTATCACGAGCTCTTCCAGACGTAAGGGACGGCCTAAAACCCGTTCATCGTCGGATTTTATATGGGATGAGTGAACTAGGTGTTACACCGGATAAAGCATATAAAAAATCAGCCCGTATCGTCGGGGATGTCATGGGAAAATACCACCCTCATGGAGATAGAGCCATTTATGATGCCATGGTTCGAATGGCACAAGATTTTAGTTTTCGAAATCCATTAGTCGATGGGCATGGAAACTTCGGATCTGTCGATGGAGATGCTGCCGCGGCCATGCGGTATACAGAAGCTCGGATGAGCAAAATCGCCATGGAGATGCTTCGAGATATCAACAAAGATACTGTGGATTACAAAGATAATTACGATGGAAATGAGCAAGAACCCGTTGTCTTGCCAGCACGTTTTCCGAATTTACTTGTCAATGGAGCATCTGGTATTGCTGTTGGGATGGCGACCAATATTCCTCCACATAACTTGCGTGAAGTTATCGGTGCACTCCAGATTTTAATGGAAAATCCAGACGCCACAACAACTGACTTAATGAGTGCTATTCCAGGACCAGATTTCCCAACAGGTGGGTTAGTCTTAGGGAAATCTGGAATTCGAAAAGCATACGAAACAGGTCGTGGATCGATTACAATCCGTGCAAAAGCAAGAATCGAGGAACGATCCAACGGAAGAGAACGGATTATTGTGGACGAGTTGCCTTATGTGGTTAACAAAGCCAAACTAATTGAAAAAATAGCGGAGTTGCACAGAGACAAACGAATTGAAGGCATCACCGAGTTAAATGATGAGTCCGACCGTGAAGGAATGAGGATTGTAATCGGGGTTAGACGAGATGTAACAGCAAGTGTTGTCTTAAATAACTTGTATAAATTGACAGCTATGCAAACATCATTTGGATTTAATATGCTGGCTATCGTCAATGGTGTGCCAAAAGTATTAGGATTAAAGTCTATTCTAGAAGAATATTTACTTCACCAAAAAGAAGTTATTCGTAGACGGACCGAATATGATAAAAAACGAGCAGAAACTCGTGCGCATATCTTAGAAGGATTGCGAATCGCGCTCGACCATATTGATGAATTAATCACCATTATTCGTGCCTCGCAAACAGGAGAAGCAGCCAAAACCACTTTAATTGATAGATTTGGCTTATCCGATCGCCAGTCACAAGCGATTCTAGATATGAGAATGGTTCGTTTAACTGGACTTGAGCGCGAAAAGATAGAAGAAGAGTACCAAGAGTTATTAGCAGTTATTACGGACTTGTCAGACATCTTGGCCCGTCCAGAACGTGTTCACGCGATTATATCAGAAGAACTAGAAGAAGTAGCAAGCAAACATGGAAATGATCGACGAACAGAATTGTTAATCGGTGAATCGCTAACTCTTGAAGACGAGGACTTGATTGAAGAAGAAGAGATTGCCATTACCTTGACCAATAATGGGTATATGAAGCGGATGTCTAGTTCCGAATTCAAGTTGCAACACCGTGGAGGTCGCGGTGTCAAAGGAATGGGGACACATGAAAGTGATTTTGTGGAGAAAATGATTATTTGTTCCACACACGATACACTCTTGTTTTTTACAAATACAGGAAAAGTGTACAAAGCCAAGGGCTACGAAATTCCAGAATACGGTCGTACTGCAAAAGGCATCCCAGCGATTAATTTCCTTGGAATCCAATCTGATGAAACCATACAAGCAATTATCAATATGCATGGAGAACCGAAAGAAGAAGAGCAATTATTTTTCACGACACGCTTAGGTGTCGTGAAACGAACTTCTTTTGGAGAGTTCAATAACATACGAACAAATGGGTTGCGTGCGATTGTGTTAAGAGATGACGACGAATTGATTGAAGTAAGCTTAACAGATGGCAATCAAGATATCATTCTGGGTACACATTTAGGATATGCGGTTAGTTTTAATGAACAAACAGTCCGTAGCATGGGACGAGCCGCGAGTGGAGTTCGAGGAGTACGCCTGCGCAAAGGTGACTATGTAGTGGGGATGGATATTTTACATCCAGAAGATGAAGTACTTGTGATTACAGAAAAAGGATACGGGAAGCGAACCCCAGCAAAAGAGTATGCCATTCGAGGACGAGGCGGAAAAGGAATTAAAACTGCAAACATTACGGAAAAAAATGGCAATCTAATCGGCATTACAACTGTTTCTGGAGAAGAAGAAATAATGTTGATGACCAATACCGGAATTGTGATTCGCTTTAAAGTCTCCGATATTTCACAAACTGGTCGCGATACACAAGGTGTTCGCTTAATTCGTGTAGACGAAGAAGATTTTGTCTCCACGTTAGCAAAGGTAGATGCTGACACAGATGAAGAAGAATCGACTGAAGAAAACACTGTATTGCCAGCAGAAATTGATCCAAAAATAGACGAACAAATTGACGAGGAAAAACACGAATAAATGCTGTTTTTTAGTTCAAAGTACAACTTCACCAGATTCCTTTTAAAAAAGAAGGAAGTGGTGAAGTTTTTTTATTTCAAGATATACTTGAAAGCAATCCTTGCTATTAAGTAGAAAGAGTGGTAAAATTTTTTGATGTGAGTACTCTTTTGAAAATTAGAATACTCTCCTTGTTCTTCTCAATTAAGAAGAAGAGCCAAAAGTCCATAAGGAGGTGACAGTCAAAGATGAGTAAAACAGCTAAATATGAAATTTTATATATTATCCGTCCTGAATTAGAAGAAGATGCTAAAAACGAATTAGTAACTCGTTTCGATACTATTTTAAAAGAAAACGGAGCTGAAATCACTGAATCTAAAGACTGGTCAAAACGTCGTTTTGCATATGAAATAAAAGGTTACCGTGAAGGTATTTACCACTTGGTAAAACTTACCGCTAACAATGCAGATGCAATTAACGAATTTGATCGTCTAGCTAAATTCAATGATAACATTCTGCGTCATATGGTTATCCGCGAAGAAGATTAAGTTCTAAAAATGTTTCATGTGAAACATTTCGATGAGAGGAGCGGAACAATTGATTAATAACGTCGTGTTAGTAGGAAGACTTACAAGAGATGTAGAGTTGCGTTACACTGCGAATGGAATCGCAGTAGGATCGTTTACTGTTGCTCTTGATCGTCCATTTACAAGCAAAAGCGGAGAAAAAGAAACTGACTTTGTGAACTGTGTGGCTTGGAGAAAAACAGCTGAAACGCTTGCGAATTTTACTAGAAAAGGTTCATTGATTGGTGTACAGGGAAGAATTCAAACTCGGAACTATACCAATCAAAATGACCAAAAAATCTATGTGACTGAAGTAGTGTGTGATACTTTTTCCATGTTAGAGTCTAAAGCCGTTACTGAACGGAGAGCTCAACAAGAAGACAGCGGTGGAAATCCAAGTTATGACAGCAACAGACCTCAGCAAAACTCAAACAATCAAGCTCCTGGCAAGCAGAACTTCTCAAATTTCAATAATGACCCGTTTGAAAAAACTGGCAGTCCTATTGATATTTCGGATGATGATTTACCATTCTGATAAAAAGCATCTAGCAAAGGAGGATTAAGAAATGGCTCAAAACCGTAGAGGTGGAAAGAAACGTCGTAAAGTAGATTTCTTCGCCGCCAACCATATTGAACACATCGATTATAAAGATGTTGATCTTTTGAAACGTTTTATTTCTGAAAGAGGAAAAATCTTGCCACGTCGAGTGACAGGAACGTATGCAAAAAACCAACGTAAACTTATGAAAGCAATTAAACGTGCAAGAATTATGGGACTTCTTCCATTCGTAGTAGAAGAATAATAATTCGGGCCTATCTAGTAGATATCACACTGACGTATTGAACACTCAACTGTCAGAGGGGATCTACCAAGATAGGCCTTTTTTATT
>CAYZZA010000020.1:0-22608 GCA_964482685.1 uncultured Carnobacteriaceae bacterium | reverse complement strand
CAGAACCCCTGCACATTTTGGTTGTTTTGCTTTGTTCAGTTTTCAAAGGTCAATTGCTTACTGCTTTTACACAACTTCTATATCATAACCTGACTTTGTTTCATTGTCAAGCACTTATTTCGATATTTTTCAAAAGTGTTTAAAGTGTTTTTGCTTTGGTTCTCTGTAGCACATAAATTAATATACCACCTTCTCTTTAAAAGCGCAAGCCTATTTTAAAATATTTCTTGTTTTAATATGCACAAAAGAAAAAAGCAACCATTTGGCTGCTTTTTTCTTTTGTGCATATTTTTTTGTTAGATTATTTAGATATATTTCTCATTGTAGGGAAAAGAAGGACATCCCGGATAGATTGAGAATTTGTTAATAACATGACCAAACGATCTACGCCAATACCTAAGCCACCAGTAGGTGGTAGGCCATATTCAAGTGATTCTATGAAATCTTCGTCAATTTCATGTGCTTCATCATTTCCAAGAGCTCTTTCACCCATTTGCTGTTCAAAACGTTCTCTTTGATCAATAGGATCATTCAACTCACTAAATGCGTTTGCGTATTCGTGTTTTGCAATAAACAATTCAAATCGGTTAGTGAAGCGTCCATCTTCTTCATTCTTTTTAGACAAAGGAGACACTTCAACTGGGTGTCCATAAACAAAGGTTGGTTGGATTAGCGTATGCTCAACAAACTTTTCAAAAAATTCATTTACAACGTGTCCAAACGTACTATATTCTTCCACAGGTACGTGGTGTTCTTTTGCATATTTTCTTGCTTGTTCATCAGACATCTCTTGCCAGAAATCGACGCCCGTTTCTTTTTGGATGGCATCTACCATATGAATCCGTGTCCATGGTGAAGACAACTCAATCCATTCTTCTCCATACTCAATCTTGGTTTTTCCAAGTACTCGTTGGGCCACAGTGGAGATTAACTCCTCTGTTAGGTCCATAACTTCTTCCATACCTTGAAAAGCAGTATATAATTCTAGCATAGTAAATTCTGGATTGTGAGTGGTATCTATTCCTTCATTACGGAATACACGCCCAATTTCATATACTTTTTCCATGCCCCCGACAATCAGACGTTTCAGATGCAGCTCCAGAGCGATACGCATGAACAACTCCATGTCCAATGCATTGTGGTGTGTGACGAATGGGCGTGCAGCAGCTCCACCTGCAATGTTATGCAGCATCGGCGTTTCCACTTCTAAATAATCTTTTTCATCCAAATAATGTCTAATTTCTTTGATAATTTGACTTCGTTTAACAAATGTATCAAAACTCTCATCATTACTAATTAAATCTAGGTAGCGCTGACGGTAGCGCTGTTCCACGTTTGTTAAACCGTGGTATTTATCCGGAAGGGGGCGCAAGGCTTTTGATAAAAAGGTAATCTTTTCTGCTTTTACAGAAACTTCCCCAGTTTTTGTTTTCATCAAAGTTCCTTCTACACCTATAAAATCACCTAAATCAGCCATTTTAAAGACGTCGTAGTCTGCTTCTCCTACGTTATCTTGGCGAACGTACAATTGAATTCTGCCTTTTCGATCTTTTAAATGTGCAAATCCAGCCTTCCCTTTTCCACGCTTAGATACCATTCTTCCAGCAACAGATACACGAATATCTTTTTCTTCAATTTCTTCTTTAGAAAAAGAATCATATTCTTCATGCAATTCTACCGACAGATGTGAACGCGTATAACGTTCTGCAAAAGGATTGATTCCTTTTTCTCTTAACTCTTCCATTTTTTCACGTCTAACAATCAATTGATCATTTAATGTTTCTTCGAACGACTCTTCAGGAGTTGTCTCTTGATTCATCTGCTTCTCTCCATTTCTTGTCTGGACTGCTTAGCAGCCATTTTCAATACTGTAGTATATTTTTTAAAAATCATTGTTTTTCTTAGTTTATATATACTTTTTTATTTTAACATACATCTAGTACGAGGTGAAGACAAGCTCACACAGTTGGCTCCGATTGAATGGCTTTTAATTCTTCTTCACTGAAATAATGCTTTTCTCCACAAAAATGACAGACTGCTTCAGCACCATGGTCTTGTTCAATCATTTCTTGTATTTCTTCATACCCAAGAGAGGCGATAGCATTTCCAAAACGTTCTTTTGAACATGAACACGTAAAGGAGATAGGCATTGTTTCTAAGATGCGTGCATTTCCTTTTCCTGTGATACTCTCAAGAATGTCTTCTGGCGTTTTTCCTGCATCCATTAACTGAGACATCATTGGCATGCTAGCAAGAGTTTCTTCTAGTTTGCCAATGGTTTCTTCATCCGCACCCGGCAACACTTGAATCATAAACCCACCCGCTTTTCGCACCGTTTCATCTTGATTTATAAGTACACTCAAGCCGATTGCGGATGGTGTTTGCTCGGACGTTGCCATATAGTACGTAAAATCTTCCCCGATTTCTCCACTGACTAATGGAACTTGCCCACTAAAGGGCTCTTTCATGCCTAAGTCCTTTGTGACCATAAAGTTTCCAGTTGTCCCAACAGCACCTTTCACATCAATTTTCCCGTTTTCTGTTAGAGGCAAACTAACCTTTGGATTTGCAATATATCCCTTTACCTCACCTTGTCCATTCCCATCTGCAACAATATGTCCTGCTGGACCATCGCCATCTATGCGAACAGTCACCTTTTCTGTTCCTTTTAATGTGGCTCCTAGCAAAGCGGTTCCTACTATAGTTCTGCCTAATGCAGCGGTTGCGGTATTCCAAGTTTCATGTCTTTTTTGTGCTTCAGACACTGTCTCTGTTGCATCTACAACATAGATTCTAAACTGATCCTCAAATGCTAAACTTTTAATTAATTGGTCCATATTACTCTCTCCTATTCTTCACTTAAGGTATTGGTTCATTTTATAGTTCTTTTTTTGATAAGGGAATCTTTTTTGCTCACTGTTCTAGCTTCATAAAAAAAAGCCAGGATTTCTCCAAGGCCTTTTTTGTTTATTCGGTTGGTTCTATTGGTTCGTCTGATTGTTGCGTCTCTTCATCAGATCCAGGCACGTCCGTCACGCTAGGTTCCATTTGAGTGGATTCTTCTTCTTTTGTTGTTTCTTCATCAGAAGAATCAACTAAAAAATCAGATGTTCCTTTCAATTGAGCTTCTCTTTGTTTCTCTTTTGCCTCACGTGCACGCTTTACCTCTTCAAATGAAGAACCACTTGCAGTTTCTTCTTCCCTTGGAAATTCAACAGCCACGTCACTATACTCGGCTGGCATTTCACCTGTTTCGAATAAACTCTTGATGGTTCGCTCGTCGAGCGTTTCGATTTCAAGTAACTTTTCAGCAATCAACTGCAGTTGATCTTTGTGATCTTCTAGAATCCGACGAGCTTGTGCATGTGCTTCATTTAGAATGCGTAGAACTTCTTGGTCAATTTGATACGCAAATTGCTCAGAATATGCTTTTGATTGAGAATAATCTCTTCCAAGGAACACTTCACTATTGCCTTCATATTGAACAGGTCCAAGTTTGTCACTCATTCCGTATTCTGTCACCATGCTACGAGCTATCTGTGTAGCTTGTTCAAAGTCATTGCTTGCACCGCTAGATTGAGAGTTGAAAATAAACTCTTCTGCTACTCGTCCACCTAATAAACCAACGATTTGTTCGGTCATTTCTTTTTTCGTCATCAAGTAACGGTCTTCACGCGGAAGCATAATGGCGTACCCGCCTGCTTTTCCACGCGGAACGATGGTTACTTTGTGTACAATGCGTGCATCGCTTAAGACAAGTCCACATATTGTGTGTCCTGCTTCATGGTACGCAACCATGGCACGTTCTTTTTCACTAATCACACGGTCTTTTTTCGCTGGTCCTGCAATGACACGGTCATGGGCTTCATCAATATCCAAAGGCTCAATAGTCTGATGTCCTCTACGAGCCGCCACAAGTGCCGCTTCGTTTAGCAAGTTTTCTAAATCTGCCCCTGCAAATCCAGGGGTTTGTTTCGCAATTACTTTTAAATCAATTTTGTTAGACAGCGGTTTATTTTTAGAATGGACACGCAAAATGGCTTCACGTCCCTTTACATCTGGTCTACCGACTAATATACGTCTATCAAAACGACCTGGACGTAAAAGCGCTGGATCCAATACATCCGAACGGTTTGTGGCCGCAATCACAATTACGCCTTCATTTCCGGTGAACCCATCCATTTCAACCAATAATTGGTTTAATGTCTGTTCGCGTTCATCGTTTCCGCCACCCATACCTGCGCCACGTTGGCGTCCTACAGCATCAATTTCATCGATAAAGATAATCGATGGAGCACTTTTCTTCGCGTTTTCAAAGAGGTCACGGACTCGACTAGCTCCAACCCCTACAAACATCTCTACAAATTCAGAACCTGAGATAGAAAAGAATGGAACTCCTGCTTCTCCTGCAACTGCTTTTGCAAGCAAGGTTTTCCCTGTACCAGGAGGTCCTTCTAATAAGACTCCTGCCGGGATTCGTGCACCTAAAGCAGAGAAACGACGTGGGTCTTTCAAAAATTCAACAATCTCCACTAATTCTTCTTTTTCTTCGTCCGCTCCCGCAACATCAGAGAAACGAACTTTACTTGTTTTGGCATCTGACTCTTTGGCTTTCGATTTTCCAAAGTTCATCACGCCTCGTCCGCCAGCTCCACCGCCACCTTGGCCAGCTTGTCCGCCCATCATCATATACATGAATCCGATAAAGACTACTAATGGAAGAAATGAAATGAGTAGTGTTGCCCAAATGCCTGATGTTTCTTCACCTGTAGCAATCATGTCCACATCATTTTTTCGCGATAGTTCACTAATTTCTCCAAGTGTTTCGGTGTCGTTTTGGATAATCGCTGTTTGAAATTCCGTCGCAACAGCTTCTGAACTACCCACAACATTGATGGTGTTGCTTGTAACAGTACCTTCTTGCCCTTTACGGTATGTCCCTCTAATCTCTAAAATTCCTGAGGAGGGTTGGACGGTAAATGATTCAATTCGATCGTCTTCTAATTGTTGCACAAACTCACCAGTCGATAATCCCGCAACTTGACCCGCTGAACTGCCACGAGTTACCCAACTTGCAAGACCGATAATGGCAAGAAATACAACCACATAGAAGAGGCCATTTTTGAGAAAACCTTTCTTCATGTTTGTCCTCCTTGTGGTATTCATTTTGAATGCTCTTTTTATTTCATGCGTACTTTTTAAACCGCATCATTTAGACAGTATATCACATTTGACCAAACTTGACTATTTTTCTCCTCCATACACTTCTGGTTTCAACACACCTATATAAGGAAGATTTCGATAATGCTCACTATAATCCAGTCCATAGCCAACAACAAACTCATCAGGTACTTCAAAACCAACCCAATCCACTTCTACGTCCACTTGACGTCCTTTAGGTTTGTTCAGCAAGGTAACAATTTTTACAGAGTTTGCTTTTCGGTATTCAAACAATTTCTTCAAATAATCCAATGTTCGACCACTATCTACAATGTCTTCTACAAAAAGTAAGTTTCTACCTTCTACACTTGTATCTAAATCTTTTAGTATTTTCACTTCGCCCGAAGAAACCATAGCTGTTCCATAGCTTGAAACATCCATAAAATCAATTTCTAAATGCATATCCATTTCTTTAATTAAATCAGCCATGAAAGGCAAGGCGCCTTTTAGCACACCAATAATTAGCGGGTTTTTATCCTTGTATTCTTTTGAAAGCAAAGCACCTAGCTCTTTCACTTTAGCTTGAAGGTCTTCTTTAGTGACCAAAACCTCTTGTATATCACTATGCATGTTGTTCGGCTCCTTTAATTAGACTTATACTTACTTTTTGTCGTAATAAACAAGTATGTACTGTATTGTATCAGTTTCATCTTTAATAGACAATGTAGATTCTTTAAAACCAGGAAGCCACAGAATCTTTCCTTTTGCATCTTCCACAAGAAAAGCAGTCTCTCTTTTCGTTCTGGGCACTTTTTGATCAATAAAAATACGCGAGACTTTTTTCATGCCTCCATTTTTTAGCTGCATACGATCTCCAGGTTTAGGTGTCCGAATCCGCAATGGGAAAACAATTTCTTCACCTGAAAAACAAAACACGTCTTGGGGCTCAAAAACATGAGGAAGAGACTCTTTTCGAAACAAGCCTACCTTTTTATTTGGAGGGACCTCAACACACTGATTGATCTGCAGCGTTATGGACAAGTCCGTCTTATTTGGCAGACCAACTTTTTTCCTTCCTATCCAGACGGTCTCGTATTCCTTGGAGATGAGCACTCCGTTAGGCAAATGCCTTTCAGAATTAGGTTTTCCTTCTAACAGCCACTCTTGAATGAGATAGACTTGCTCGTCTGTTGGTTTTTCCACGTCTTCTTTGTACACGATATCCAATAACTTGCGCAACACAAGCCGCTGCATGGGCTTTTCTAATACGTCATAAGCTTGCTTGTCCAATTCTTGACCGTTTTCTTGTGAGGTCACAAGTTCATCTAGCACTTTTTCTACAACAGAGTCTGTGACGGCGAGCACATCTTTTATTTCGTGTGAAAAAGAGAGTATTCCTGCATCTACTTGTGGATTTTCTTCTCTCAAAAGGGGAAGAATTTGGTTGCGGTAGCGATTACGTGTAAAGTCCAGTGTTTGATTAGAGCTGTCTTCTAAATACGGAATCGCATGTCTTTGTGCATATGCGTACAATTCTGCTTTAGAAAAATCAAGCAACGGCCGCTGGAGCATACCCGGACCAAATGGACGTTCGAATTGCATACCGGTTAATCCCCGAAGAGTATTTCCTCTCACAAACCGCATCAAAATAGTTTCTGTCTGGTCATTCAAATGATGAGCTGTGACTGTTGCATCCAGAAAATATTGTTCCATGATGCGTTCAAAATACCGATATCGTTCTTTTCTGGCTGCGACTTCTACACCTGACACTGGATGCTCTTTGACAGACCACTTTTTAACCTTTAGCGGAAGATGATGCGCAGCGCAATACGTTCGAACAAGCGTTTCTTCTGCGTCTGACTCCTTTCGTAGCTGATGATTCACATGCGCCACAATAAGTTTTGGCCGCTGATGTGTAGGAAGAGTCAAGAGCAAATGAAGCAACACCATCGAATCTACCCCTCCAGAAACAGCAACAAGAAGCGTCGTTTCCAAAGTCCAGTGAAACAACTGATCTATATGATTTGAAAACCGCTGTTCTATACTCATGTCCCTCACCTCCTTTTGTGTCTTCTTTGATCTCTTTCTTTTAAAAAACAAAAAAGAAGAAGGAAATCACTCCCTCCTCCTTCATTCCCAAACTATTTTAGAGAATTTCGCTAGATTTTATCAGCATCCCGCTTAAGTTCTACGTCCACCGCGTCCGCCACGTTTGCTTTCTGTGTTTCGCTTAATAGATGTCAAACGGTCTTCACTATCTTTTAGAAAAGAACTCATTAAGGAATCAAAATCTTGTTTGTTGCTGCTGCTGCTACTGCTGGCAGGTCGTCTAGCTGGACGATAGCTGCCACTTGAGCTTGAGCTGCCTGTTGGTCGGCTACTTGGTCTGCTTCTTGGTGCAGAAGAAGGCGACTCTGCTGGTTTGTCTACTGCTTTACGAATAGACAAGCCAATTTTTCCATCAGATCCAATCGTCAAGACTTTCACAAGTATTTCTTGTCCTATTTTTAATTCTTCATTAATATCTTTGACGTATCGATCAGATACTTCACTGATGTGGACCAATCCAGTTTTGTTGTCGCCTAAATCAACAAATGCACCAAAATGTGTAATCCCTGAAACCTTACCCGTTACCTTGCTGTCTACTTCAATTGCCATGTTGACTTTATTTCCTCCTTAAGAAAATACCCGGTCCTTTTTCAAAGTGTAGCCGGAAGTGTTTGTTTTTATTTTACTATCTCTATATAACTGGCTCTTTAGATACGATGTGCTCTTTGTTAGCAGATGGATGATAAACGAATCATTTCCACTGAAATGCTGTCAACAATCTGACTATTCTCGATTGTTTGTGCTAGTTTCCGTTCTCTACTGCTTCTTCAACTCCCTGCTCGTAAGAAAAGGAGGGGCGAGTATCGTTTGGAAAAGTAAAAATCAATTCGTTTTCTTCAGATAAATAGTATTCATTTCGAGCAAGTTTCGCGACATACTCTTCGTCTTCCAACAAACCTACATAATAACGGAGGTCCTCTTGTTTAGACATGACACGGTCTAGCTCGAGTTGTGCATCTACAGTTTCTGCTTGCAAGACCGCTGCACGTTTTTTACTCCTAACCAGTTGTGTCCCTAAGATCAGCACAAGCATACACCCAACAGCTAAAAGTATAGCCATTCTTTTTCGGACGATACTTTTCTTTTTTCGCATGTATTGTGCTTCTTGCAGCTTCTGTTTCGTGTACTGGTTTCTCAGCTGAGTTACGCCCGTTGATTTCTCTTTGTCCATTCTCCCCATCCTTTCCTTAGTAGTTAGCCTGATTATAGCAGTAAGCCACACTAGATGTCTAATACAATCCGTTCAATTGACTTGTTTAGTTAAAAGAAGATTCTTCATACGTCTCGCCAATGATTGAATACAAGTCTTTGGCTTCTTCTTTTTTAGTCGTATCCACTAATTTTTCTACTTTTACCACTAGCGTTTTGTTTCCAAAGGACAATGTCAGTTCGTCTCCAACTGAAACTGGGGAGGAAGATTTTGCTTGAATACCGTTGATTTGCACACGTCCTTTGTCTGCAATTTCTTTCGCAATAGCTCGTCTTTTAATAATACGCGACACTTTCAAATATTTATCAAGTCTCACTGATGGGTCCCCCTCTTTCTGTTTGTCTCTTTTCTTCTTTTTTCACCCGTTCCCAAATCGCTTCGATATCTGCGATACTCGTTACGGTTTCGCCATCGAATACATGTGGATGACGACGTCTTATTTTAGTTGTAACTTCGTGCAGGACATCTTCTAGCGAAAACAGCCCTGCACGTTCTCCCATATTGCTCTGGTACAATACGTGTAACAAGAGGTCTCCCAATTCCTCAGCTAGATGATCAGGATCGCCTTCAAGAATGGCTTCCACAACTTCTTCAGTTTCTTCACGCAAGTATGGAATCAAACTTTCTGGAGTACGAGCTTGTATCCACAGGTCTCCAGTTTCGCCAAACAAAACATCAATATAGTACTGTAGAGTGTCAAACGAGCGAGTTTGTTCTTTCCTCGCTAACGGAGGTACATACACAGACAACAAATTAAATACTCCGCGCATGCGGTCTAACTCATACAAAGGAACCCACGTAATGGTTTCTTCTTTCGATCCAGCTGCGTTCACAAGGGCGACTTGGTGCTCATCTGGATAGCGTTCCATTAAAGAAAGCTTTACCTCTCCCGCTACAAAATCATTGAAGACTTGCATTACAACTAGCGGGGATCCGCTATCCAACGTATCCATGTTTAACTCAAAAGCATCCCGCAATTGGAACCCATCGATTGGGTCCAAGTGCACCGCTTGAAACAAATCATCTAAAAAACTTTTCCCGCCTAAGAACTCTAAAGTGACATCTCCCTTGTCTTGTTCAGACAACAACAACTCAACCGTACGCTCAGCTACCATTGGATGTCCTGGTACAGCGTAAACAATATCCTTTGTTTGCGCTTCTTTTACCAGTGCTTCGACAATCGCGAGGTACACCTGGTCAAAGTTTTCATTTAAATGTGTGTACAAGGAATCAAAGGTGGAAAAAACAACTCCTTCTTCAGATAATTCTTTTGCTGCAGGGTGTTCACCCGTTCTTAAAAAGATTGGTTTCTGTGTGTTTTTTAAAACACGGTAAATCGACAAAGGCATTTGCCCGATATCTCCTGGACCTAATCCAACGATGGTGATGTTCATTTTTTAACCCGTCCCCTCATTAGTTGTTTGCCAAATGGAATGGAAAGCCATTCGCGAATGGTCAATACATGCAAACGAAACAATAACCAGCTATACACACTTACACCAATCGCTCCGCCCATGACAGTCAAAAGTAGTGCCCCCGTTCGACCAGTCGAAGAAAAGACACTTCCAAACAGGCTTAAACTTACTCGAACGGTTCCAAACATACCCGCTAACGCTAGAGTTAATCGAACTAAAAAATCCCAGTCTAGTGTTACCGTGTGCAAAAAAGGAGGCGCTAGCTTTTTCATTCCTTGGTACATTAAAAATAAAGAGGCGACCGTTGACAGACTCGATCCCATTGTGCCAATTGCTGGAACTAAAACTCTATTTCCAATCAGCTTGATTGCTACTGCAAACACAATGCCCCCAAACACTAAACGATGTTCGTCCATGCTTTGCAAAATAGCGTCGTATGCACTGACAAGAGACATGCCTAACACCGCAAACACAAACACTTGCAACACTCCAGTACCTGCACGGTCTTCAAATAAGGCTTCATTTAAATACGGCATGACCGCAACCAAGCCGACAGAAGCAGCAGATGCAAAGACAGCGGTGAGACGTAAGATTGAGCGCGAGGTTCGTAAAAAGAACCGTCGTTGCTTGGTCGCAAATTGCATGCGCAAAAGCGGCAATAAACTGGAGGCCAATCCAACAGATACAACCAAACCTAGCTGAACTAAAGGTTGACCCCGATCATAGATGCCTTTCATATCTATTGCGTTCCCTTTTAATAAGCCCGACGTACGTAGTCCATTGTAGACAGTGAACGAATCAATCAGCTGAAACAAAATCATCAAGCTCCCAATCATACTAATGGTCACCCCTTCCGTGGCCACCCGCTTTGCGAGCGTTTGATACGTCGGAGGAAGTGCGTAGGATGATTCGTGTGCGGCAACAGGTGTTTTTCTGTCTCGCTTCATCTGGCGACCAAAAAAGAAGAGCAACACAAGGGACGCAGCACTGGCAGACAACCAAGCCGAATGAAAAGCAAGTGTACCCATTTCGTATACAGATTCATTCGAACGGTAAAAAAGAAACGCGGCAAGCAAAATGACTGTTACACGCACCACTTGTTCGCTTACTTGTGAAAGTGCTGTTGGCATCATCTTAAGATTCCCTTGAAAAAACCCTCGTATTCCTGCTAATACAGGAATAAACAAATACATCCAGGAGACAGATTGAATCATTGGACGCAGCAAGGGATCCCCCATCCACTCTGCAAGCATTCCCGCCCCAAACTGTGTACCAATAAATAGAATGATCGCTATTACACTAAGGATTAGCGTTGTTTTTTTGAGAACATTCAGCTTTTGGGTAGCCTCTTCTTGCTCTGCAATCACTTTGGATAAAAATACAGGTAGCCCGTTTAAGGATAAGGCCAATGCCAATCCATAAAAAGGATAAACTTGCTGATAGACATAAAAACCTTCATTTCCAGTTAAGTTTTGAAACGGTACTTTATACACTGCACTTAGCAATTTGGAGATAAAAGCAGCGCCGGTTAAAACGGCGGCTCCATTCATCATCTTTTTCGTCTGCGCCTGTTTCATCCCACCACCTCAGTGTTTGCTTCTTCTTTTGTCTCTAAATAGGCAGCACATTGTTTTGTAAAGGCAATGAGGTGTTCCAACCACTGATACGGTTGCATGTTTTTGTTTAGTTTAAAAATAACTATATACCGGTCCTCTTCCGGAGAAACCGTTGCGTGCAGGGGGATATCTTTTAAGGCTCTAAATAACTCTTGAATAGGCAACTGAGCAGGGGCAGTTTTTGAAAAAGTTACATATAATATGTCTTTTTCACGTTTTATTTTTTCAATGTGTGCTTGTTGACTGTACATCTTCAGCAAGCCAATCTCTAAGAGATCTGCGGTTTCTTGTGGGTAATCTCCAAAGCGGTCAAACAAATCTTCTTGTAGCTCCGTGTATTCTTCAACTTCTTTCAATTCACGAATACGCTTGTAAATTTCAATTTTTTGACGTTCATCTTCAATATACGTAGCCGGCACATACGCATTCACATTTAGGTCAATTTCAACGGGCGTCTTTTTCGATATGTCTAAACCACGCTTTCGTGACACAGCCTCGGATAACATTTCAGAATACAAATCAAATCCAACCGAATCGATAAAGCCATGTTGCTGCTTCCCAAGTAAGTTTCCAGCTCCGCGAATCGATAAATCACGCATCGCTAATTTAAAACCTGACCCAAGTTCGGTAAAGTCTTTAATTGCCTGTAAACGCTTTTCACTCACTTCAGTTAAGACTTTATCCGGTTGGTACATAAAGTATGCATACGATACACGATTGCTTCGTCCCACACGACCTCGAAGTTGATACAATTGTGACAGTCCCATGTGGTCCGCATCTTCTACAATAAGTGTGTTTACATTTGGCATGTCTACCCCTGTTTCAATAATTGTGGTGGTCACAAGCACGTCGTACGTTCCTTGAAGGAATTGAAACAACACATCTTCAAGTTGGCCTTCGCTCATTTGCCCGTGCGCAAACCCAATTCGTGCATCCGGCAATAAGGCTTGTAACTCATTTACTTTTTTCTCAATCGTTGCAACACGATTATGCAAATAAAAAACTTGCCCATTGCGTCCCATTTCTCGCTCAATAGCTTCTTTAACCGCTCCAAAATGAAGTTCCATCACGTACGTTTGGACCGGATACCGGTTCGCTGGCGGGGTCTCAATCACGGATAAATCACGCACCCCAAGCATCGACATATGCAAGGTCCGTGGAATCGGAGTCGCCGTTAACGTCAAGACATCCACTTCGGCTTTCATTTGTTTTAATCGTTCTTTGTGTTTGACCCCAAAACGTTGTTCTTCATCCACCACTAACAAGCCAAAATCTTGAAACTGCACATCTTTGGATAAAATCCGATGAGTTCCAACCAACACATCTACTTGTCCTTTGCGCAATTTTTCCAATGTTTCTGCTTGTTGTTTTTTGGTTCGAAAACGGCTCAACAAGCCAACTTCTACTGGAAATCCTTCAAAACGGTCGAGCAATGTTTCGTAGTGTTGTTGGGCCAATACTGTGGTTGGCACTAAAAATGCGGATTGTTTGCCGTCTTGAATCGCTTTAAAGATTGCGCGAATTGCGACTTCTGTTTTTCCATAGCCCACATCCCCTACAAGCAGACGATCCATTGGCTTTTCATCTTCCATATCCTTTTTGATTTCTTTCACACTTCTTAATTGATCGTCTGTTTCCGTATATGGGAACGCATCCTCAAATTCTTTTTGATACGCATCATCAGGGGAAAATGCATACCCTTTTTCTTGATCTCGAGCAGCATACAACTCAATCAATTCATCTGCGATATCTTCTACGCGTGTTTCTACTTTGCGTTTGGTTTTTGCCCAATCTGTGCCTCCAAGTTTGTTGACACGTGGAACTTTTCCTTCTGAAGATACGTATTTTTGGAGCAAATTCAACTGCGTCACAGGAATAAAGAGTCGTGCCTCTTTTTGATAGACAATCGTCAAATAGTCTTGATGGACACCATTGATTTCCATTGTTTCCATACCTGTATAGCGTCCAATTCCGTGGTTGACATGCACCACATAGTCTCCTGGGCTCAATTCATTGTAGCTTTTTAGCCGTTCAGCATTGGATATTTGTCGCTTTCGTGCTTTTGTTCGTGTGACGCGATTAAACAATTCTTTTTCTGTTAGTACTGCTATTTTTTCTTGTGGCAACTCAAATCCATTCACTAAATTTCCCATTATGATTTGGGTCTGCCCAAGGACAAGTGCGTCTTTGTCTGTTTCAACACTTTGAATCTCAAACTCTCGAAACGTTTTCTTCAAGCTCGTTGCACGCTCTTGGTTGGGTGCCAATACAATCACGGTATACCCCAATTTTTGAAAACGGTCCATTTCTGTTTTTAATAACGGCATCCGCCCAAAGAATGGCTGCATGTTTCGGTATTGGAATGGATAGATCCCGTCTAATTTGATGTTCCCCATCCCTTTTTGAAACAATGAAAAATAAAGGAGAGGGTGTTCTGCTTTTTTAACTTGCTCTCTTACGTCTTCAGACAACACAACGTCTGGAAAAACCTTGTGTTCTGACAGTTGTTGAGTCATCCACTCAGCTTCTTCTTCTTGCATGTGACGCTCTGTTTCAAGAATGCGGCTGTATTCATCCATCACAATCACAGCATCTTTTCTAATATACTCTAAAATTGTTGTATTTTTAGGGTAGATAAGACCAGCGAAAGGAGCCAACCCATCTACGGTTTCTCCTTTTTTCAGTGCTTCTAAAAAAGGGGTCAAGTTTTGTGTGAGACTTTGTTTATCCGCTTCGTCATGAAGCGCCATAGCGTATTTATTCATGCGTGTTTCAAAGGCTGAAGCGGCTGCGTGCAACTGTGCACGTGTAAAAACTTGTTCCGTTGACGGTACAATTGAGAAATGGTTGATATTTCGAATGGAACGTTGTGTGTCTGCATCAAAATACCGCAACGAATCAACTTCTGTATCAAACAACTCAATCCGGACAGGATGTTCTTCTGTCAGAGGATAAATATCGATGATTCCACCACGAATGCTAAACTCCCCTGGAGAGGCAACCATCTGTTCCCGTTCATACCCTGCTTCAATTAAGTGTGTAGCCAGTTCATGTAAATCAAGATCCATTCCTTGTGTAATCGATAAAAAAGAAGCAACAAAATCATCTTTTGCTGGAAGGAGCTTTCGCATACCAGCCAACGGAACAATCACGATACCTGGTTTTTCTGATAGCAAAAAAGACAACGTAGCTAAGCGCTCTGCACGAAATTCAGGAGAAGCAAATGCCATCTCAGCATGAATGACTTCGTCTACAGGAAAAAAGTGGAGTTGCTCTTCTGGAATCAACCCAGAAAAATCTTCCATTAATTGTGTACCATGAAACATATTCTGTGTCACAATAAGCAGTTGTGTTTGGTGCGCTTTCTGAAGTGACGCCAAAAAAAGGGTACGCCCTGAACCGGCTAACCCTGTAATCAATTGTGAATGATGCGGCGCAAGAGATTGTTCTACTTGCTGAAAGCTCGTTGTATCCGCAAATAATTGTGTAAACGACTTCACTTTATTACTCCTTTATGCACTGTTTTTTTATAAGCCACATTCTATTGAATAAAGACTTTATCCTCTTTTGTTATAATGAGTCATCGTATCGATAAAAGGATGGCCTTCTACCCAATACATTAGCCCATCAATCGTTTGTATCAACGCATCGTCTATTTCTTCTTTGGTTCCTTTGGAAAAAGGACTTAAAACATGAGTCACAACATCTTGAGTTGGATACGGTCTTCCAATTCCTACGCGAATACGGTTGAACTCTTTTGTTCCTAAATGCGCAATGAGACTCTTGATGCCGTTATGACCGCCTGCCCCACCTTTTTGACGCAATCGGATGGTCCCGGGTTCTAAATCTAAGTCATCGTAGACCACAACCAAATCTTCCTCGTCTATCTGAAAATAGTCCATCAGTGGACGGACAGCTCTACCTGATTCGTTCATATATGTTTGTGGTTTTACCAAAATCACTTTCTCTGTGCCTATAAAGCCTTCTGCATAAAGAGACTCAAACTTAGTCTTGTTAAAGGTCAATCCATATTTAGCTGCAAATGCATCGACGGCCATAAACCCAACGTTGTGTTTGGTTTGGCTATAAGTCGCCCCTATGTTGCCTAATCCAACAATCATTTTCACTCTACATACTCCTCTAGTCTCATTTTCTTTGCGCCTATCTCTCAAAACAGAGGCTTGCCTCCAACCTTGAGCTTGCTTTTAAAACATGCAAAAAAGCTGCGCAAATAATTCGCACAGGTTTTTTCGTTCATTCTTTTTACTTATATTTTGATTTTTAGTATAGCACAAAAACAAAAAAGAATGCGTAGTGAAGTCTCACTTCAGCGTCTCAATAGTTCTGTTTCCTTGTACATTTTCTTCTTGTGCGTGGTACACTCCATTTAATTATGAACCTTCCCCTCTTTTTAGTCCCGTTCTTATAATTTCTCCATCCTTTTTTCCTTTTCTCATACACAAAGGAGATGACCACATGGCTTCAGAAAACGAAAAAATAAAACGCCGATACAATCGGCTTTCAAAAGTATATGACCTCTTTGACAATCCAATGGAATCCGCTACAAGCGATACATGGCGACACAAAATGATTGACCGTATCCAAGGCACCTCTGTCTTAGAAGTTGGAGTTGGAACAGGAAAAAACTTGCTTTTTTACCCAGATACCCTCGCAATCACTGGCATCGATTTTAGTGAAAAAATGTTGGAGAAAGCTATACAAAAGGTGACAGATACGCCACACATTACCTTACTCGAAATGGATGCTCAAAACATGACATTTCCGGATAATACATTCGATACTGTCTTGTGTTCATGTGTTTTTTGTTCTGTACCCGATCCTATTCAGGGGTTGAAAGAAATAAGGCGGGTCTGTAAACCTGAAGGTAGAATCATTATGCTGGAGCATATGCGTAGCCACAATAAAATGGTAGGTAAAGTCATGGACATTGCCAACGTACTCACGGTGACTCTTTGGGGTGCCAACATCAACCGGAGAACAATGGAGAACTTGACCCTTGCTGGATTTCACAACAAGGATATTGTGGCCCAAAATGTGTGGAGCGATATTGTCAAATTTATTGAGATTACAAACACAAAATAAATCTGTGTAAAAAAAGAACTAGCTAGGAATAATTCCCAGCTAGTTCTTTTTTTACACTTATATTAGATACGTACTTGTGTGTCTTTTTATTTATCTAATGGTCCTTTTCCTAGAAAGGCCTGTAACATCCAGATTTCTTTTTCCATACTGGATTGGTAACCAATCAATAAGTCTTGTGTTCCATTATCCGTATCACCGGTCATTTCAATTCCTTTTTCCAAATGCTTCACAAACGTTTTTAAATCAGAAACAGTCGAGGCAACAAGTTCATCTGCAGTTGTCTCTTCATACGGTTTTTCTGTAATAATCGAATGATCGATAAATTCTTGTAGTGTTGCATATGGTTTTCCACCAAGTGTAATCAATCGTTCAGCTAACTCATCAAATTGTTCATGCATCATGTCGTACATTTCTTCAAATTTTTCGTGAAGAATAAAGAATCCTTTTCCTCGTACGTAAAAGTGATGTTGGTGCAGTTTGATATAGAATAAGCCGTACGTAGCAACTGTTTCATTTAGATACTTAAATAAATCGTTGTTCATATATAAAACTCCCCTTTTTATTTTTATTGCTTACATTCTTAAGGTTAGCCCATAAAAAAAGAGTTGTCTATTGAATCGCCTTAAAAAACGAGACGCCCTAAAAGGACGTCTCGTTTTTTAAATTATTTTTCTAAATTTCTCTGTCCAGTTTCTCGCCATTTAATACGACATCATACGTAATCGTCGCGCTCAATGAATTCGAGACTGTGCAATACTTTTCTTCACTCAACTCAATCGCACGCCAAATGCGACTGGCTTTTACTTCTCCGGTGATATGAAACGTCACGTTAATCGAAGTAAATGCTTTTGGAGGTTCTTCCTCACGGATGCCTTCGGTTTCAATCTCTAAATGCGTAATGTTTTCGAGTTGACGGTTCAATACCATGGTTGCATCAATCCCAATACATCCGGCTAGAGAAGCCAAGAGCATTTCTGTCGGCGTTGCTCCTTCGCCTAATCCGCCATACGCTGGAGTCGCGTCCATATTCACTTCAAAACCAGAATCTCCAACTGCAGTAAATTTACGTCCTCGATTCCACGTTGTCTTGACAATCATTGGTTTACGTCTCCTTTTTGTTTAGTTGGTTCCCATTTCAAGAATTTTTTGGCTCGCTCTGTTTGGGGGTGTTCAAAGAAATTCTCAGGTGTATTTTCTTCTACAATATACCCATCTGCCATAAATACAATGCGATCGGACACATCACGAGCAAACGCCATCTCATGAGTCACCACAATCATGGTCATGCCGTCATGTGCGAGTTCTGCGATTACCGTCAAGACTTCATCTACCAATTCAGGATCCAATGACGACGTCGGTTCGTCAAAAAGCAATACGTCTGGTTCCATCGCTAGTGCACGAGAAATCGCGACACGTTGCTGTTGCCCACCTGATAAACGCGAAGGATACTCGTTGCGCTTGTCAAAGAGGCCCACACGCGCCAACAATGTTTCGCCTTTTTTATCCGCTTCTACTTGGGGCATGTTCTTTACCGTCACCAGAGCTTCCGTCACATTTTCTAGAGCAGTTTTATGTGGATACAGATTAAATTGTTGAAACACCATTCCCGTTTGGGTACGGATTTTTTGCACATTTTCTTTTCGTTCTTTTTTACTTTGTTCAGAGCTAATCACGATACCATTCACTTCGATACTGCCTTTGGTCAACTCTTCTAATCCATTGATACAGCGCAGCATCGTACTTTTTCCAGACCCACTTGGCCCTAAAACAGAGAGTACTTCTCCTTTTTTCACAGTCAAATTGATGTCTTTTAGGACTTCTAAATCTCCAAACGATTTTGCTAATCCAGTCAGTGTAATCATGTATGTTCCCTTTCTACTCATAAATAGACAAACGCTTTTCAACTCGTTCAAGGAAGTAAGCAAACACAGTACTCATGACCCAATAAATAACGCCGATACCTAAATACAAAGGCAAGTAGACATAGTATTGAGCAATCAGCAATTGAGCTGAACGCAATAATTCAGTTACGGTGATCACAGAGACAAGGGATGTTTCTTTCAACATCCCTATAAAAGTATTTCCTACCGGTGGAATCGCATGACGAATCGCTTGAGGCAAGATAATACGCTTCATTGTTTGCCATGGAGTCATCCCCGTTGCGTATGCTGCTTCCGTTTGTCCTTTGGGTATGGTTTGCAAAGCCCCACGAATGGATTCAGATAAATAAGCTCCACTATTGATGCTCAGTGCAATAAAGGACGCGGGCAGTGGATTTAAAGCAATCCCGAAATCAACCAATCCATAGTAAATCACTACAATTTGGACCAACGTGGGTGTCCCACGTATAATTGAGACATACGCGCGAGCCAGTCCTCTAACAAATTTATTCCCCTTTAGTCTGGCAATGGCTACCACTACTCCAATCAAGGAGCCAAAAAACATGGACACTAAGGTAATCAATAAAGTGTAATACGCACCTTGCAGCAAAAAAGGCAAGTTTTCAATTACTAGTTTCATCTATACGGTTCCCTTCTGGCTTTTTTTATTCAGAAGGTGGTTCTTCGCCAAACCACTTCATGAAGATTGCATCATACGTACCATCTTCTTTAATTTCAGACAATATTTTGTTTACTTCTTCAATGAAGGATTCATTGCCAAGTTTAACGGCCAATCCTGGTCGATCTGATTTGATTGGGTCTCCTACAGCTTTGATTTTAAATCCATTGGTTTCAATGATTGGCTTAAGTGCATAGAGGTTGTTGATTGTAGCATCAATACGTCCAGCATCTAAGTCTCTCAATGACGTGATGACATCATCATAGGTTCGGATTTCAAAATCTCCAACTTCAGGCATCAACTCTGTACGAAGATATGTTTCGTCATTTGTTCCAAGACCAACCCCAATTTCTTTTCCGGGGAAGTCTTCTGTAGAAGTAATTTCCATATCATCTTCACGTACAATTACTTTTACATCGTTGGTGATATACGGATCTGAAAATAGCATCTGTTCTTTTCGTTCATCTGTGATAGTCATTTGACTGGCAACCATATCAAACTTCCCTGTTTGGAGACCTGCAATCATTCCGGAAAATTCTTGTGAAACAAATTCAATTTCAACGTCTAAGCCTTTTGCAACTTCTTTAGCAATCTCAACATCAAATCCATCTAACTCTTTGTCTTCGTTTAAGAACGTATATGGTTGGTACGTCCCCATCGTCCCAACTCTTAGTACACCTTCATCTTTTACTTTTTCAAGCAATCCTATTGTGGCTTCAGATGTACTTGCAGTATCTGTTGTGTCAGTTGTCTCATTATTAGCTCCGCAAGCAAACAAGAAAAGAGAGCTAGCCATCACAAGTTTTAAAAATATTTTGTTCTTTTTCAATCTTTTCATCCCCTTTTATATGTTTAAACACGTAGTCCAGATAATGAATAAATATTGATATCCGTGTGCCTCATGTTTACAAATTCTATTCCATGCTATCTTACTCATTTTTACGTGTTTTGTATACCTTAAACCTCTTATTTTTTTTATAAGGTTCACTTTGCCCGAACATATACTACAAATCCTACTTGTAGAAAGATTCGGACAAGTTAGGTGATTCTACCACAGACAACAATTGAGGCAAAGTCTCTATTGTATACGTACTATCCCGGCTGTTCCCCACAGTATCATGTGCATGAGGCTGAAACCAGACACTATCAATACCCACATTTTTGGCTCCTTGGATATCTGCTGTCAAGCTATCACCCACCATGATGTACTTCGATGGATCGGATTCCTTTGTTTTATCAAAAATTGTTTCAAAAAACCGCTTATCTGGTTTTGAAAAACCTACTTCTTCTGAGATAAATAAGTCTTCAAAATATCCCCTTAACTTAGAACCAGCTAGACGTTTTCGCTGAATCCTTCCGACTCCGTTTGAACCTGCAAGAAGATGAAACCCCTTTGCTTTCAGAGAAGACAGTACTTCAGGTGCTTGCGCAATCGTTTGAAACCCCGTTTCTAGGTGACGTCTGTATTGCTCATCCACTGCTGCGCCGTTGACGTCTAGACCAAACTCATTTAGAAATGCTTCAAAGCGTGTAGAAAAAATATCCGCACGTGTAATGTTTCCTTTTTCCATTTCTTTCCATAAATTAGTGTTGATGGTTTGGTATAGAGTTGTTGTTTCTGTAGTCTTTGGGAGTTGATATTCCTCCAAAATATGACGCAAAGCTGCTGCTTGTGTCTGCTGAAAATCAAGCAACGTATCATCCAAATCAAAAATAATGTGTGTGTATGTCTTCATTTCCGTACCTCTTTTTCTCTCGTATATCCGTACTTTATCCGTGTACACATATGAGTTCGTTGGTTGTTCGGCCCTTTTCTTATCTAACACTGACTGCATCAAACAAACAATTCATGAGGAGTTTGATGCACACAATGAATATAAAGGGTGTATTCATGAGAATAAATAATCTGAATAGACATGTCTACTCCTCTTTCTACTATATACAAAATAATGGCAACCTTGAAATTAGCGTATTCATTAAACGAATCAGCCAAAAAGGCTTGTTCTACATCTATAGTGTCGTGATTTCTTATCATAAAAGACAACCTTTCCTCGGTCAAGGAAAGGTTTCTTTTTTTACACACAAATAGACAATTTTCTATAAAATCTATTTTTATAGAAAAAGGATAGAAATTCGCTCATTTTTTTCCTATTTAACTTATTTTTTAGTATACTAAAGACGTATAAATAGGAAGGAGCACTACATATGCCGTATTCACACGAACAAAAACAAACCATTCAAGCTATTTTTGAAGATGACTTTGTGATTAAAAAACAAGCAAAACATTCTTTAGAAGAGTCTTTAAATGGGTATACAAAAGATAAACTATTAACACTAAAAGATATCCGTCATATTGACGGCATCACGACTCGCGACTTAAAACAAGAGATTGTTGATACGTTATTATCGGATATCACAGATACGTTTGCGACCGAATGTTTGTATCTATCCCGCGCTCAAGTGGAAGCGTTGTCTGCAAAAACGCATGCAGATCTCTCTTTAGACGAGCTACTAGAAATGGACTTCTTGATTCCTCTGCTTACGTATGGCTGGGTCTACATGTACCGCGAGAAAGAGTGCTACACTCTTGTTTTCCCGGATGAACTCTTTGAAATTCTAGAAAAGCAAACACAATCCGAAGAAACTGCTGAAAAAATGCACCTGAATCAAACAGCCTTGGATATGCTACAAGCGCTAGTCAATTTATACGGAACCATCCAGCCAACCTTTTTCCAAGATGTCTGGCGCGTCTATCAACCTAACTTGCCTTTACGGACTGAAGAATTAGAGACGTTGTTGACGTATACGAATCGTTTGTCTTTTTCAATTGAGTCAGACGGACAATGGATTTACCACAAACAACACTTGTCACAGCAGGCCGCACATCAACTTGGGAAAGTAGCTAAACAACACAAGCAGTACTGGCCTTCTCAAGAAGATCTCACGTACTACACCACACATTTTTATGATACCCGTCACGAAGCGTACCAAAACTTTCGAGATGTGTTGAAAAAAATTGTGCCCGCAGACTGGTTGCCCATTGCTGAAGAACAATTTTTTGTGCACACAAAATTAGCTACTCATACAAAGCAATACATGACTTTTTTCAAAGAAAATGACTTTTCATTAGGAAACGACGATGAAACTTTTACGTTCTCGCACTTATACATGAAAGCATACGCCGTTTCAAAAACATGGCCGCAAGCTGGGTATTCAGAACAAGAACTTACGCCAATCAAGCGTCCTTCTGTTGGAAAACAATTGGATCGAGCCAACGTCCGGATAAAACCAAAAGCAATTTCGCCACAAGTACCTGTACAATCAAGTAAAAAAAGAAAGAAAAAAATTATTCGTAAAAAATAATTTTTTTTGTACCTTTACAGAATACACGTTTGTTTATCGACGCACATATTTAAAGCAACCAAAGTTTCTTAAT
>CAYZZA010000019.1:0-24242 GCA_964482685.1 uncultured Carnobacteriaceae bacterium | reverse complement strand
TGTTAGCGTTAGACGAAGAATACAAAACAACCTATGACTTCTACCAAGATATCTTATATGCGTACGATCAAAAGGATTTCACTCTTTTTCAAGAGACTCTTGCCCAAGCCCCTAAGGGGCTGTCTTCCTACATGAAGACAAGCGTACGGACACTGAAAAAATATTGTACGTACGTGGAAAACACCTTCCTCTATCAGTATACAAATGGGCCAATCGAAGAAATAAATAATAAGATCAAAGTCATTAAACGCATTGCGTTTGGTTTTAGAAGCTTTTCTAAATTCAAAACACGAATTTTAATTTCATGTGATACGGTTCAAAAATAAAAAAAGATTTTCCTCCAACAATAAATTGGAAGAAAATCAATTTTGACTCTTATTCTATTTTGGATTTTAGATCACCAACACTACTTGACGAAGAGCCCTATTTTACGGATTCCTTTTGTTCACGATTTGAAAAAAATTACGCTTTAGAACCGCTTTTTGGATCATTGATGCTGTAGACATTTTCACTTACTGCACTAGATACTTCTGGTTCCATCGAACGGTAACGGTTCATACCTGTACCTGCTGGAATTGCTTTTCCGATAATTACGTTTTCTTTCAACCCAATTAATGGATCGTTTTTCCCGCGAATAGCAGCATCTGTTAAGACACGTGTGGTCTCTTGGAAAGAAGCAGCTGACAAGAAACTGTTTGTCTCCAATGATGCTTTGGTAATCCCGAGTAAGATTGGACGTCCAGTTGCGGGCAGTCCGCCATTTAGCAAGACAGATTCGTTTACCTTTGTAAAGTCATGAATATCCACTAATGTACCAGGTAGTTCTTTCGTATCACCTGGATCCATGATGCGGATTTTACGCAACATTTGACGAACCATTACCTCAACGTGTTTGTCCCCAATTTCTACCCCTTGACTTCGGTAGGCTTTTTGAACTTCTTTTAAGAGATAATTCTTCACAGTGAGGACATCACTGATGCTTAACAGTTGTTTTGGATCAATTGATCCTCCGTTTAACGGTTCCCCACGTTTAACCATGCTGCCTTCTTCTACTTTCAAACGAGCGTTGGAAGACACTTGGTATTCGCGCGAGTCTGTGGCGCCTTTTACAGTAATTACTTTGGCGTGCTCAGACGGTTTTTCTTCAATGGAGATAACTTCCCCTGTTACTTCTGTAATAACAGCTTGTCCTTTAGGGTGACGGGCTTCAAAGATTTCTTGTACACGTGGCAACCCTTGTGTAATGTCATCCCCAGCAACCCCACCGGTATGGAATGTACGCATCGTCAACTGAGTTCCAGGTTCTCCAATAGATTGAGCAGCGATGGTTCCAACTGCTTCTCCAACTTCAACCTCGCGTCCAGTTGCCAAGTTACGTCCGTAACATTTCTTACATACCCCATGACGAGTGTTACAGTTAAAGACAGAACGAATCGTTACTTCTTCAATGCCAGCCGCTACAATCTGACGGGCTATATCTTCTGTAATCAATTCATTTGCTCCCACCATCAACTCACCTGTTTCTGGGTGCTGAACAGATTTTCTTGCATAGCGCCCAATCAAGCGGTCTTCAAGTGGCTCAATTTCTTCGTTTCCTTCTGTTAATGCAGCAACAACTAGTCCTTGCTTGGTGCCACAGTCGTCTTCACGAATGATAACGTCTTGAGCAACATCTACAAGTCGACGTGTCAAGTATCCTGAGTCCGCTGTTTTCAATGCTGTATCGGTCATCCCTTTACGGGCACCGTGCGTTGAAATAAACATCTCTAACACAGACAATCCCTCACGGAAGTTTGAACGAATTGGAAGTTCCATGATCTGTCCGTTTGGAGCTGCCATCAGACCGCGCATTCCTGCAAGCTGTGTAAAGTTCGATACGTTTCCTCGAGCACCTGAGTCACTCATCATAAACAAGTTGTTGCGGTCATCCAAACTATCAATTAACGCATCTTGAATAATGTCACGTGTTTTCGTCCAAATATTGATAACAGCTTCATAACGCTCTTCTTCTGTAATCAGTCCACGACGGAATTGCTTGTTGACATTTTCAACGCGTACGTCTGCTTCACCAAGGATTTCATCTTTTTTCTCTAGGTGAGAAATATCCGCTACCCCAACTGTAATTCCAGAAACAGTAGAGTACTTATATCCCAAGTTTTTCATTAAGTCTAACATTTTGGATGTTTCAGCTACTTTAAAGCGTTTGAAAACTTCTGCAATAATGTTTCCAAGGTTTTTCTTTTTGAATGGTTTGATTAATGTTTGGGCTTTGATATGCTCAGGAATGTTTGTACCATAAGGAACAAAGTATTTATCTGGTGTTTGTTTTTCCAAATTATCTTGTGTCGGTTCATTCAAATATGGAAATTCCTTCGGCATGATTTCATTAAAAATAATCTTCCCAACAGTTGTAATCAAATATTTATCTTGCTGCCACTGTGTAAAGGGTTTGTCTGGCAAGTCAGATGCTCGGATTGCAACACGTGTGTGTAAGTGTACGTATTTGTTATGGTACGCAGCTACAGCTTCCGCAGCACTTGAAAATACCATTCCTTCCCCTACGCTACCTTCTTCTTCCATCGTTAGGTAATAGTTTCCTAAAACCATGTCCTGAGATGGTGTAACAACAGGTTTTCCATCTTTAGGGTTCAAGATGTTTTGAGCCCCTAACATTAAAATACGTGCTTCTGCTTGCGCTTCATCGCTCAATGGGACGTGAACCGCCATTTGGTCTCCATCAAAGTCCGCGTTATACGCTTCACATGCTAATGGGTGCAGACGAATCGCTTTTCCTTCTACTAAAATTGGTTCAAAGGCTTGAATGCCGAGACGGTGGAGGGTTGGTGCCCGGTTCAAGAGAACAGGGTGTTCGCGAATAACGTCTTCCAACACGCCCCATACTTCATCTTCTTGACGTTCAATTTGACGTTTGGCATTTTTAATGTTGCTGGCAATGCCTCGACCCACTAATTCTTTCATCACAAAAGGTTTGAACAATTCTAAAGCCATGTCTTTTGGCAGACCACACTGAGACATTTTCAGTGTAGGGCCAACTACGATAACGGAACGACCAGAATAGTCAACACGTTTACCAAGCAAGTTTTGACGGAAACGTCCTTGTTTCCCTTTTAACATGTGAGAAAGAGATTTCAACGGACGGTTTCCTGGACCAGTGACTGGACGGCCTCTTCGACCGTTGTCAACGAGTGCGTCTACTGCTTCTTGAAGCATACGTTTTTCGTTTTGTACAATAATATTGGGTGCGTTTAGATCGAGCAAACGTTTCAATCGGTTGTTACGGTTAATAACACGACGATACAAATCGTTTAAGTCACTCGCTGCAAAACGTCCTCCTTCTAGTTGAACCATTGGGCGTAGTTCTGGTGGAATCACGGGAACAACATCCATAACTACCCAACCTGGTTCATTTCCTGAATGACGGAAAGCTTCCATGATGTCTAAACGACGGATTGCACGTGTTCGCTTTTGACCGGTTGCTGTTTGTAGAATTTCTTTTAATTCTACAACTTCTTTATCCATGTCTACCGCATCCAACAATGTCTTAATTGCGGCTGCACCGATTTCGGCTGTAAACTCTTTTCCATATTTTGCTCTATTTTCACGGTATTCATGTTCTGGCATCAATTGTTTTCTTTCAAGTGGAGTTTTTCCTGGATCTGTGACCACATAAGATGCGAAATAAATAATTTCTTCTAATGAACGTGGGCTCATATCCAAAATCAAGCCCATTCTACTTGGGATTCCTTTGACATACCAAATGTGTGTCACAGGAGCTGCCAACTCAATGTGACCCATGCGTTCACGACGAACGCTTGAACGCGTTACTTCTACGCCACAACGGTCACAGACAATGCCTTTATAGTGAATGCGTTTGTATTTTCCACACGCACATTCCCAATCTTTGGACGGGCCAAAGATACGTTCACAAAACAAGCCATCTTTTTCTGGTTTCAGTGTCCGATAGTTGATTGTTTCTGGCTTTTTGACTTCACCGTAAGACCAATTACGGATTTTATCTGGGGAAGCTAATCCTATTTGAATGCTTTCAAATCTATTTACATCTATCAAGGGGCCGACCTCCCTTTTTTATCTTTTTTGAGCTGCCCTTATGCTCTCTTGTACATGCGAACGTGCACGTTCTACGTACGTCTTGCTGTGTGCTTTTTCGTCAATTGTGCTTAGTCTTCTGCTAGTTTTGCGGCTTCTACACGGAGACGCTCTGCTTCTTCGGCACGAATCAAATCTTGTTCCTCTTGCATTTTACGTAAAGAATCTACTTGAACCATGTCGTCTCCATCTTCAGACACTTCAAGCTGAACATCTTTGTTTTCACCGTCTAGTACACGCAGGTCTAATCCTAGAGATTGTAGCTCTTTTACAAGAACGCGGAATGACTCTGGGACACCTGGTTTTGGAATCGGTTCACCTTTAACAATGGCTTCGTATGTTTTCACACGACCGACTACGTCATCTGATTTATATGTGAGAATTTCTTGAAGGATGTATGAAGCACCATACGCTTCTAATGCCCATACTTCCATCTCTCCAAATCGCTGTCCACCAAACTGCGCTTTCCCACCCAACGGTTGTTGGGTAACAAGAGAGTACGGTCCTGTTGAACGAGCATGCAACTTGTCATCAACCATGTGGGCAAGTTTCAAGAAGTACATAACTCCAACAGAGACACGGTTATCAAACTCTTCACCTGTGCGCCCATCGAATAGAACAGTCTTGGCATCTTCATCCATTCCAGCCTCTTTTAAGGTTTCACGAACATCTTCTTCACTTGCTCCGTCAAAGACGGGCGAAGCAATGTGAATGCCCATTTTACGTGCGGCCATTCCCATGTGAAGTTCGATAACTTGTCCAACGTTCATACGTGATGGAACACCTAGTGGGTTCAACATGATATCTACTGGTGTACCATCTGGCAAGAATGGCATGTCTTCTTCCGGAAGGATTAACGAGACAACCCCTTTGTTTCCATGTCTTCCAGCCATCTTATCTCCGATATTTATCTTTCTTTTCTGAGCAATAAAGACACGCACAAGCATGTTTACGCCAGGCGAAAGTTCGTCTCCACCTTCACGAGTAAAGACTTTCACATCCTGTACAATCCCGCCGCCACCATGTGGTACACGAAGAGATGTATCTCTTACTTCACGTGCTTTTTCACCAAAGATCGCATGCAACAGTTTTTCTTCTGCGGAAAGTTCTGAAACTCCTTTAGGAGTCACTTTTCCAACAAGAATATCACCGTCGTTCACTTCTGCCCCAATGCGAATTACACCTGTTTCATCAAGGTTCTTAAGTGCGTCGTCTCCAACGTTTGGTATTTCACGCGTAATTTCTTCAGGTCCAAGTTTTGTATCACGTGCTTCTGATTCGTATTCTTCAATATGAATGGATGTATACACATCATCTTTTACAAGACGTTCGCTCATGATAACAGCATCTTCAAAGTTGTACCCTTCCCATGTGGTAAAGGCAACTAATGGGTTACGTCCTAAAGCCATTTCTCCTTCTTCCATAGAAGGACCATCAGCTAAAACGTCTCCCTTTTCTACACGTTCATTGTGTTTGACAATCGGACGCTGGTTGTAGCAAGAACCTGAGTTTGAACGTTTAAATTTAGCCACGTTATAGCGATCAAGCGCACCGTCTTCACGACGCACATTGATTTTTTTAGCATCAACATATTCAACAATTCCAGGGTTTTTACACAATAGTGCAGCACCGGAATCATGTGCGGCTAGGTATTCCATACCTGTTCCAACCAATGGAGCTTCTGGCTGAATCAACGGAACAGCTTGACGCTGCATGTTGGCGCCCATCAGCGCACGGTTCGAGTCATCATTTTCTAGGAAGGGAATACAGGCTGTAGCCGCTGACACAACTTGCTTAGGCGATACATCCATATAATCCAACTTATCTACACTGATTTGAAGGTTTTCATCTTTGAAACGTGCAAGTACATCTTCATGAACAAATGTGCCATCTTCGTTTAACTCTGCGTTAGCTTGCGCAACTACGTATTGATCTTCTTCATCTGCAGTCAAATAATCAATATGTTCGGTTACCCGTTTTGTTTCGCGGTCTACACGGCGATAAGGTGTTTCAATAAAACCAAAACGGTTGATTTTTGCATACGTAGATAAACTGTTGATTAGTCCAATGTTTGGACCTTCAGGCGTTTCGATTGGACACATGCGACCGTAGTGCGTATAGTGAACGTCTCGAACCTCGTATCCCGCTCTGTCTCGTGTCAACCCGCCGGGTCCTAACGCAGACAAACGGCGTTTGTGCGTCAGCTCACCTAATGGGTTGGTTTGGTCCATAAATTGGGACAATTGGGAAGAACCAAAGAATTCTTTCAAAGAAGCTACAACGGGACGAATGTTAACCAATTGTTGCGGAGTTACGGTTGTTGTATCTTGGATAGACATACGCTCACGGACTACCCGTTCCATACGTGACAAACCGATTCTAAATTGATTTTGCAACAATTCTCCAACAGAGCGAATGCGTCTGTTACCTAAGTGGTCAATGTCGTCTACATTTCCGACGCCTTCTTGTAAGTTAAAGAAGTAGCTCATTGAAGCAATCATGTCTGCTGGCGTGACGCATTTAACGTCTTCCGCAATATCCCCATTGCCTATCACGTTAATGATACGTTCTGGTTCTTTTGGCGAATACACTTTAACAATTTGGACAGGAATAGGTTCCGGAACCACTGCATCCTTGGATGGGTGAAGAATCACTTGATTTAACCCATTTTCCAGATACGGGATCAGTTTATCCATCAAGTCACGGTCCAGTACACTACCGCTTTCTGCCAATATCTCTCCTGTTTCAGGATCTGCCAATGTTTCAGCTAGACGTTGGTTGAACAGTCTAGTTGTCAAACTTAATTTTTTATTCAGTTTATAGCGACCGACATACGCTAAGTCGTATCTTTTTGGATCAAAAAAGCGCGCAACTAATAAGCTTCTCGCACTATCTGCTGTTTTTGGCTCACCAGGGCGTAGACGCTCATAAATATCTTTTAATCCTTCTTCTGTCCGACTCTCAGACGTGTTTTTGTGCACGTCTTTTTCTATCGTCAAGCGAAGACTTTCGTTTTCACCCATGATTTCAAGAATTTCACTGTCTGTTTCAAATCCAAGTGCACGGAGCAATACAGTCAATGGCATTTTACGCGTTCTATCGATACGGATATTTGAAATGTCTTTTGTATCTGTTTCATACTCTAACCATGCACCACGGTTTGGAATTACTGTAGAGGAAAATCCACGTTTTCCACTCTTTTCAATTTTAGGGCTAAAATATACACCGGGCGAGCGAACAAGTTGTGACACAATAACACGTTCTGCACCATTGATGATAAACGTTCCTTGTTCTGTCATCAGTGGGAAATCACCAAAGAAAACCTCTTGCTCTTTTACTTCCCCTGATTCTTTGTTGATCAATCTTAACTTTACATACAAAGGGGCGGAATAGTTTGCATCGTGAGCTCTTGCCTCATCAACTGTATATTTCGGTTCTTGGAGTTGATAATCTGTAAACTCCAAAGATAAATTTCCTGAGAAATCATCAATTGGAGAGATATCACGAAACATCTCTTTTAATCCTTCATCTAGAAACCATTGGTAGGAATTTGTTTGAATTTCTATCAAGTTTGGAAGTTCTAACACTTCATTAATACGCGAATAACTTCTGCGTGTACGGTGTTTTCCGTATGCAACATCATGACCTGCCAACTCGTTCACTCCTCTATATTTTCTGCATCAGAGAACATCTCAACCATGTTACAAACATTAAATTCTTGTAACAACATGCCTAGAGACCGATTTTAGACCAAAAAAAAACCAAAAGAAGTGAGAGTATAACATAGAACCATCACATTTTCTTTTGTTTTTTAAGTGGTTTCTTCCGGACAATATTTCGGAAAAAACCGAGCCTATTTCTCTGCATTAATAACGTCTACTAAGTTTACACGACCGAATTCACTTTGTCAACATATTATTTGACTTTTCATTTTTTACTTGTTAAAATCCAATACCCTTTTTCAAGGCCTATTCTTTCAACATTTCCAAACACAGCTTCCATTTTTGCTTGAGCACTTGGCGCTCCTTGTTTTCTTTGAATAACAATTGTTAAAAAGCCACCTTTTTTGAGGTAGTCTTTAGATTCCTCCAAAATTTGGTGAACGACCTGTTTCCCTGCTCGGATAGGAGGATTGCAAAAAACAGCTGCAAATTCCTGTCCTTTCACGTCTTCAAACAGATTAGAGGAGTGGATGTCCACATTTTTGATTCCATTTAAGAGAGCGTTTTCGCGCGATAATTCTACTGCCCGCTCATTGATATCGACCATTTCAACATGTATCTCTGGATAACTTTTGGCTAACGCAAGTCCAATAGGCCCATATCCACACCCCATATCTAGCCAAGCTCCTGGTGGATACACCGAAGGGTCTACCGTTTCAATCATCACGCGTGAGCCAACGTCAACTTGGTCTTTTGAAAAAACCCCACGATCAGAATAAAAGGTCATTTCCTGTTCATTTAGAATCGTTTGCCATTTTTGGCGATTGCTTTTTACTGTCGGTTTTGCTGTATAATAGTGGTCACTCATCGCTCATTCTCCTTTGTACGCTTCTTTCGTTGTAGGTTTCTTTTTTTATCATACCATAGGCGCAAACTTACTATTTAGTTAATCTATTTAAAAGCAAAACATCCAACCTGTTTCCAAGCTGGATGTTTTTATTTAAGTAGAAACCATCTTTTGTATTTACTCTTATTTTCCCTTAGGCAAGGTTAAGTTTAATAGAATTCCCGTGATAGCACTTAGAGCTGTTCCAGATAAAGAGACGACCGATCCTAAATTTAAAACAGCTCCTCCTAGCCCTAATACAAGCATGCTACTGGCAATAATTAAGTTGCGGGCTTGATTAAAGTCTACTTTTTCTTCAATCATCACTTGAAGACCATTGCTTGCGATTACTCCATAAAGAATAATAGACATCCCTCCCAAAACTGCGTTTGGAATCGTAGAAATCAAGGCTGTGAATTTGCCTAAAAAGCTAAGACCTATTGCAATCAATGCTGCGTTCCGAATCACAGAGACAGATGCAATCCTTGTCATGGCAATCACACCTGTATTTTCTCCGTAGGTTGTATTTGCTGGGCCACCAATCAATGCTGAGAAAGCTGTTGCGACACCGTCACCTATCAGCGTGCGGGAAAGACCTGGTTCTTTCAGGAATTCTCTGCCACAAATCTTTCCTAAAACGGTGTGGTCACCTATATGTTCTGAGATTGTTACAAGTGCGACCGGCACAATGGCCCATGTTTCAGGTCCAAAGTACAGTTGGTAACTTTCAAAGAACGAGGTTTTAAATGGGAGTTGCAAAGCTGGAAGCGAAAACCACCCAGCTGCCAAAACAGGAGAAAAATCCACTATTTGTAGAGCTACAGCTACCAAGTACCCACCGACAATTCCAATGAGAAAAGGCACGATTTTCATAAAACCTTTTCCTTTTGTCGTAGCAAACGCCGTTATCAAAAAGGTCGATACAGCTACAATGATTTGTTTCATGTTGCCATCTGCCGTAAAGCCAGCATTGGCCACTGCTGAACCAGCAAGTCCAAGTCCAATTACCATAATCATGGGCCCAATTACAATGGGAGGCAAAATGGTGTCAATCCAATTCGTTCCAATCATCTTCACCAATGCTGCAATCAACACGTAAACTAACCCAACTAACAAGATACCCGTTTGTGCGGCGCTAATGTTTCCATCCATTTGGCCAATCGCTACACTCATCGCTGTTAAATAGGCAAAGGATGATCCTAAATAAACAGGAACTTTTGATTTGGTCGCTATTTGGTAAATGATGGTTCCAACTCCACTTGCAAAAAGTGCTGCAGAAATGGGCATACCTAAAATAATGGGGACAAGGATAGTAGCTCCAAACATAGCAAAAATATGCTGAAAACTTAATAGAAGTCCTTTCCCAAAACTTGGTTTATCCTGTACATCCAATAATAGAGCTTGTTGCTGAGTTGCCATACCTTCTTACTCCCCTTCTTGGGCATAAAAAATGCCCTTTCACAATTTTTTTGCGCAAAAGGACCCTCGGTAGGTATCAGTATTCGATTCTACCCTTTTTAATCTCACAGGATTAATTTAAAAGGACTTTGCTTTTGTCATTGTAGCAAGAACCTTCTCTAATTACAATCATTTTTAAAATTTAATTTTATTTTTTATTCATCTTTCTTTAAGAAGAACTTGCCGCTTCAGCTTCCATTACGCAATCAATTACTATCATGATGCCTAACGCCAATAAGGTTGCATCTTCTTGTTTGACTTCCAATACATAGGAATCCCCCCACGTAAACCACTCTTTTTGAACCGTTGCGACTACGTCTCCTCGTGCTTTCATCACATAATCATGTTGCCAAACAGATCCTTCCACTACCCAATCAGGACCTTGAATCTGATATTTAGGTTTTAAAAATGTGAGTTCTTTTTTTATTTGTGCAATTTCACGCCCTTGACTAAACAATGAATACGTAGGGAGCCATTTCCATAGTTTTTGTTCTATGTATAGGACCTCACGCCCTTCTTTGTCATATGCCGTTAGTTTTTTTCCCCAAGAAAACAGTTGTCCTTTTATCGTATAAATACTTTTCCCATTACTGTCTTGTACATCAAACTGGTCTGACCATGAAAAAACTTGTTGTTTTATGTAGTATTTCATTTCACCACTCCTATATTAACCAGATTCTGCCGTACTCAATTTTAGATTCAACACTCCACTTATTATACAAATAACTGTTCATATAAAAAAGGCTAAACACCGAATTCAGTGTTTAGCCTTTTCCTAGCCAAATAGAAATTATTTAACTTCTACTTTTCCGCCAACTTCTTCAATTTTAGCTTTTAGTTCTTCTGCTTCTTCTTTAGATACGTTTTCTTTGATTGCAGATGGTGCTGAGTCTACTAATGCTTTAGCTTCTTTCAAGCCAAGACCTGTAGCTTCACGGACAGCTTTGATAACTTTGATCTTAGCTGCTCCTGCTTCAACCAATTCAACTGTAAATTCTGTTTGTTCTTCTTCAACTGCTGCACCTGCACCTGCTGCTGCTACTGGAGCTGCTGCAGTTACACCAAATTCTTCTTCAATTGCGCTAACTAATTCGTTTAATTCCATAACTGTTGACTCTTTTAAATCAGCAACAATTTTTTCAATATCTAATGACATGATTGTTTTCCTCCATTTTTAAGTTCGTTTTTTTGACGTACATGTGTATAGCTTTTTTGTTCACTATAGGTGGGCAAACATAAATGATTATGCTGCTTCTTCTTCTTTTTTCTCTGCAACTGCCTTGACTGCCAATGCAGTGTTTCTGATTGGTGCTTGTAAAACAGATAGTAGCATGGATAGAAGTCCTTCGCGACTTGGAAGTTTTGCAAGTGCGTTAATTTGCTCTGCATCTGCAACTTTGCCTTCGATTACTCCACCTTTGATTTCTAAAGCGCTAGCTGTTTTAGCAAAATCAGCAATGATTTTTGCTGGAGCTACAACTTCTTCGTTACTAAATGCAACAGCTGTAGGACCTTTGAAAACATCATCCATTCCTTCTAATCCTGCAGCGTTTGCTGCACGACGTAAAAGGGTATTTTTCAATACGCGGATTTCTACGTTAGAATCGCGAAGTTGTTTACGTAATTCAGTTACTTCTGTAACAGTCAAACCACGATAATCAACTACAACAACAGAAGCGGCTGCTTCGAATTTTTGTGTCAACTCTTCGACAATTGCTTTTTTGTTATCAAGTACTTTTTGGCTCATTAAGTGTTCACCTCCTGATCAATGGACTTGTTTCTTTTCAAAAGAAGAAAACCCCTCTATTGTCCGTAGACATAGAGGGGTTCAGGTGTGTTAGAACACATTCTCCTCGGCAGGAATTCATTAAGGCGTTAGCCTCCTACTGTCTTCGGTATTTATATATTCGCATGCTTGACGAAAGAAGTTTACCAAAGGCTCTTTCTTAAGTCAAGGTCGATTTTTTTAAAGTATAGTTGAGTTGTCAACTTTAACGCCAGGGCCAAACGTGCTTGTTAGAGCAATGTTTTTAATATATGTCCCTTTTGTTGATGCTGGTTTAGCTTTCAGAATAACATCGTGAAGAGCACGGAAGTTTTCTTGAAGTGTTTCCACATCAAATGAAACTTTTCCAATTGGAACGTGGATGTTTCCAGCTTTGTCTAAACGGTATGTGACTTGTCCAGCTTTAATATCTGTTACAGCTTTTGTGACATCCATTGTAACTGTACCAGTTTTAGGGTTTGGCATTAAACCTTTAGGTCCAAGTACACGTCCTAAACGCCCTACTTCAGCCATCATGTCTGGAGTTGCAACGACAACGTCGAAGTCCATCCATCCACCTTGTACACGTTCAACTAAGTCTGTATCTCCAACGAAGTCTGCACCTGCTGCTTCTGCTTCTTTAGCTTTTTCACCACGAGCGAAAACTGCAACAGTTTGTGTTTTACCTGTCCCGTTTGGAAGCACAAGTGCTCCACGGATTTGTTGGTCTGCTTTTTTAGGGTCGACATTTAAACGATATGCAACTTCTACGGTTGCATCCATTTTCGAATAATCCAGTTCTTTCACAAGTTCAATTGCTTCAGTAGCTGGATATTCTGTATGTCTATCCACTTTTTCAAGGGCAGCCAAATATTGTTTGCTTTTCTTTGCCACGTTCTTTTCCTCCTTAGTGTGGTTATAACGGATTTTCCTCCCACTTAATCCCTATACGGCAAATATAGGGGGTAAAAAATGGTCTAGACTGATTAGCCTTCGACAGTGAAGCCCATGCTTCTTGCTGTTCCTTCGACCATTCTCATTGCTGCTTCAACATCGGCAGCGTTTAGATCTTGCATTTTAATTTCTGCAATTTCTCTAACTTGATCTTTCGATACTTTCGCTACTTTAGTTTTGTTTGGTTCTCCTGAACCAGAGTCCACTCCTGCTGCTTTCTTAAGCAAGATTGCTGCTGGTGGTGTTTTTGTTACAAATGTAAACGAACGATCTTCGTATACAGAAATAACAACAGGAATAAGCATTCCATTTTGATCTGCTGTGCGAGCATTAAACTCTTTACAGAATCCCATAATGTTTACTTGTGCTTGACCAAGTGCTGGTCCTACAGGCGGTGCAGGACTTGCTTTCCCTGCTGGTATTTGCAGTTTCACAATATTGACGACTTTTTTAGCCACGTGACATAACCTCCTTGTTGAGTCCGTGAGTGGTTGAATGGGGTGTCTTATTCCCCTCCCACTTCTATTTGTACGAAAAATCGTACCAAAGAAGTATACCACTCATTATTTTTGTTTGCAACATCAATCTTATATTTTTACAACATTTTTCTTTCAAGATGCTTGCTTCTACCAAAAAGCAAGCACTTTGCTAAATATGAATTAAAAAGGACTGTCCTTATACTTTTTTCACTTGATCGTAGTCCACTTCAGTATTGGTCTCACGTCCAAACATTTCAACTAGAACCATTACTTTGCCTTTTTCAGAATCAGTGTCGGTGACAACTCCTTCAAGCCCATCAAATGCTCCACCAGCAATCAAGACGACCTCACCAATTTCAAGGTCGATGTCACGCTGTTTTGGATTAATCCCGACAGATGAGAGGATATTGTCCACTTCTTCAGGCAACAAAGGGGCAGGTTTACTCCCAGCACCATGTGAACCTACAAATCCGGTCACACCTGGTGTGTTTCGAACAATGTACCAGGCTTGGTCGGACATAATCATTTCAATTAATACATACCCAGGAAACGTTTTAACCATTGTTGTTTTTTCTTTTCCATCTTTTGTTTCTGTTTGCTCTTCTTCGGGAACAATGACTCGGAAAATATTGTCTTCCATTTTCATGCTCATGGCTCGTGATTCAATGTTTTGTTTCACCTTATTCTCGTACCCTGAATAGGTGTGCAAGACATACCACTGTTTTTTTAATTCAATTTCTTCCATTCTTTTCTCTCCTATTCTCATTAAAAAAGACGATATAAAAAAACCTTCTACAAAAGTAAGAAGGTTTTTTCTGCGTTCATTTCGTCTAGAGTATACCACGTTTAAATAGTTTTCTGCAAATGTTCTTACATTTGAGTCCTGATTTCTCTTATGGAAGTAAATTTAGGAGTGATGATGTAAGAAAATCGATTCCCATAAAGAAGACAGTGAAGATAGCAATCACAGTAAATACTGTAATAGCATTTTTTCGAAGGGTAGCATTATCTGGCCACTTGACAGCTTGCATCTCGTAGCGGACCTCTTTAAAAAATGTACCTATTTTTCCCATTTTTTCCCTCCTAGTGTGTGCATCTGTTAATATTTAAAGTGTATTATTTCGTTTCGCGGTGAAGAGTATGTTTGCTGCAGTAACGACAGAATTTGTTTAATTCCAATCGCTCTGTTCGCGATTGTGTCCCGGTTGGCTTAGAGTAATTCCTTGATCCGCATTGTGTGCAGGCAAGGACTATTTTTTTCTGTGACATCTTTTTCCTCTTTTCTAATCCTTGAATGAAGATTCAACAGCTCTAAATGTATCATCATGCGTTGTAGCTGTCAACTCTGCACCTTCGAGATCTCACGCGGCATCTAGGCACTGTAAATAGGCTGTGCGTTTTATGTATGTGGTTCATCCAACTGTTTTTTCATTTTTCGTTTGCACCGGTCTAATGCATTTTTTATTTGATTAATTGTTGTACCAAACTGCTCGGCCATTCCCTCAATGGTTTCATGCTTCAAGTACGCACCAAACACTTTTTTTTCCAAATGGGAAAGGGAATTTGCATAGTCCGATAGCTGGTCATTAACCATTGCGTACTCCAAGGGAGTCGGTTCTTGTGAAGATTCTTTCCCGCCGTATGGGCAAATACCCTTTTCAGTGAGACCTTCTAGCGAAGTAGCGGTTTTTTCCATTGTTCTTTTTTGGGCCATATCTTTTCTGACGAGACTGTAAATATGATTGCGCAAAGCAAGCTGGAAAAACTTGCCAAACGTAAATCCTTTGGTTTCATCATACGAGTAGACTGCATGATAAAAAACCATTCGTGCCTCTTGCCAAAAATCATCCTTGTCATACCCGCGAATAAAGAAACCTTGCGTTGCTTTGCCAACTAAAGGATAGTAACGCAAAAGTAACACTTCAAAAGGATCTTTACTCGCATACTTAATTAGAAAGAGAAGTTCCGCATCCGTTAATTCCTCAATAAAATCGACTGCTTGTCCCATTTCAAGCCTCCCAAAATACTGTATTTACTAACTTAACCGATTACTCATTAATATTTAACAGAGAAATGTATCAAACAACTTCTCTATAACTATAATACGCATTTTACCATAGTTTGATTCGCATTTTTTCACTCTTTGTGTTTTTTCTTTTTTGCACCTTTTTTTTGGGAACTAGGTGTGACTAATTCATCGTAAAGGGCCCATAAATTCTTCATATCTTTTTCAGATAAAGAAGAGCGTACTGGGCGATGGGTTTGTTTTGACAAATATTCTTCGGAATATTGTTTTTTTAATTCGGTCACACGTTTATGCAATTCACGTGCGGATATTCTAGAGGCTCCTTTTTGAAAAATCATCATTTGTTCAGCCATATCGCTCGTAGCAACAGACACCTGTGTAATGAGTAGATTTTCTTCTCCTACCGTTCGTTCAATATAACTATCGGCTGTTTCCCCTTGTTTGGTGAAGATTACTTCTAGCGAAAAACGAGTATAGTTTTTTTGAATTCCGGGGACAAGTTGAGCATCAAAGACCACACGCGTTTCTACCCCTTCGTATTTTGAATAATTACTCAATTGTAACAACAAATGATCCCGAGCGGCATCCAGTTTGTCTTGGTTTTTTAAGCGAATCAGTTCCGGCCATGCACCAATCATATTGTAGCCATCCACAATCAAGACTTCTTTTTTCATGCTCTTCTTGCCCCCTTCCTCCATTTTATTTTTTGCTTAAACAAGACTATTGTCTTTTCCGCATCACTTCATACATCAATAATCCTGCTGCAACGCCCGCATTCAAACTTTGCACATTTCCAATCATTGGAATGGTCACGATTCCATCCATTTGTTCTTTGACAAGACGCGACATCCCTTTTCCTTCATTTCCAATCACGAGTCCTACCGCCATGTCTGCTTCCCATGTGCGATAATCAGTCCCCTCCATATCGGTTCCAAAGAGCCAAAGGCCTCTTTCTTTTAATTCTTTGATTACTTGTACCATATTGGTCACCCGAACGACGGGGACATGTTCAATTGCGCCAGCAGATGCCTTTGCAACAACAGACGTCAAGCCTACAGCCCTTCTTTTGGGAAGAATAATACCATGTACCCCACTTGCATCTGCGGTACGCATGATCGAGCCTAAGTTGTGTGGATCTTCTATTCCATCTAAAAGCAAAAAGAAAGGGGCCTCATTTTTCTTCGCAGCTCGTTCAAATAAGTCATCCAGTTCGACGTATTCAACCGCAGCAGCAGACACTACCATTCCTTGATGGTTGCCTTTGTCTACAAGTTGATCGAGCTTAGATTTAGGGACAAAAGAAAAAGGAATTTTCCTTTTTTTCGCTAAAGAAAGTGCACGGTCTACTTTTTCTCCAGATAATCCTTCTTGTAAAAATAGCTTGTTGATGTCACGAGACGATTGAAGCGTTTCAATTACTGGATTTCTTCCCCCTACGATGTTGTCTAGCTCTGCATTGGCTTCTTCTGTTTCATAGGCCTTTTTTGACTCTTCTTGTTTATATGGTCGGTTTTTCTTTCCCATCTATATTCTCCTCTATGTTTTGGATGCACCATGCCACAACTTCTGCCAATCGCTCTGATTGGTTTGTCATGTGTAAATAGCCCATGAGTGCTTCAAATCCTGTTGATGCACGGTATGTGGCTACATCTGCATTTTTAGCAGATGTATGGCTCTTGGCATTGCGCCCTCGTTTAAAGATTCCTTCTTCTTCTTCGGTTAAATAGTCTATCCGAAGCATCTCCTTAATTAAGTTGCTCTGACCGGTTGCAGACACAAATTCTGTTGCTCTTCGGTGAAGGTCATTTGGACGTGTCAATCCTGTCTCAAGCAAATGTTGACGCACCATTAGTTCATAAATCGCATCGCCAATATATGCAAGTGCCAAACCATTGAGTTGAGTCCAATCTTTTTTTTCTACTGTCATGTGTAGTCCTCTCTTCTCCAACGTACGCCTTGAGCGGTATCTTCCAGGAGAATGCCTTGTTCTTTTAATTGATCTCGAATCTCATCTGAACGTTGAAAGTCCTTGTTTTTACGTGCTCTATTTCGTTCTTCAATTAAGCGATCTACTTCTTCGTCTAGAAGTTCGGTCTCTACTTCTAATGTAATCCCAAATATAGACATCATTTCTTGAAAATCATCTAAAACATTTGTTAACACACGAGCCGAGACTGTGTCTTGTTGGCTATAAATGTTTAACTGTTTGGCAAGTTCATATAACACAGTTATTCCGTTTGCAGCATTAAAGTCGTCATCCATTTTTTCGATAAAAGCTTCTTTAAATGCGTGAAACTCTTCCAAGACAGCCTCGTCCTCATCGCTTTTTGGTTGTGCATCTTTATAGCGGTGAGAAGCATTTTGATATGCTGTCTGTAGACGGGTTAGGTTTGTTTTTGCTTCTTCTAGGAAAGCTTCACTGTAATGAAGCGGCTTTCTGTAATGTGTGGTTGCCAATAAAAAACGAACAACTTGGGAATCGTGCTCGCTCAATAAGTCTTTGACCAGCACAACGTTCCCAATTGATTTACTCATTTTCTCTTCATCAAGCGTCACAAAACCATTGTGCATCCAGTAATGAGCAAAGGCATGTCCCGTTTTGGCTTCTGTTTGTGCAATTTCATTTTCATGATGAGGAAAAGCTAAATCCTGTCCTCCAGCATGAATGTCTATGGTGTCGCCTAGATATTTTGTAGCCATCACGGAACATTCAATGTGCCAACCCGGACGACCTTGTCCCCAAGGAGACGGCCAGCTAATTTCATCCTCTTTTGCTGCTTTCCATAAAGCAAAATCTAGGGGGTCTTGTTTTTTAAGATTTTCAGCTTGGTCTACCCGTTGACTTGCTCCTACCTCCAACTCATCCACCGAAATATTACTGAGTTTGCCATACTCTTCAAACTTACGTGTCCGGTAGTAAACATCCCCTTCTGAGTGGTAGGCAAACCCTTTCTCAATCAAAACTTCAATAAATGAGATGATTTCTGGAATGTGATCCATCACTCGTGGGCTCGCGGTTGGACGCTGAACATCTAACGCATCCGTATCAGTAAAATAGGCTTGGATAAAGCGTTCAGCAACTTCCGGTGCGGTGACCCCCACTTCCTTTGCCACCCGAATGATTTTGTCGTCCACATCTGTAAAGTTGGAAATAAAAGTCACATCGTACCCTCGAAAAGTGAAATACCGGCGGATTGTATCAAAGGCTACCGTACTTCGCGCATTCCCAATGTGAATGTAGTTGTACACTGTGGGCCCACATACATACATGCTCACCTTTCCTTCTTCTATAGGGGTAAAGACTTCTTTTTGTCGAGTCAATGTATTATATAGTTTAATCATCCTATCCGCTCCTTTTCTAGACTTTTGTTTAGGACTTTTTCAGCATTTTTTGTATAAAAAGAAAAGGAGCAAGGGAGAATGTCCCTGCTCCACTTTCTGGCGATATGCTATTGTTTGCGATTTAAACGCTCTATTTAGTTGCTTTTCGTGATTTCTGTTAAAGTTAGATCAATATGCTGCAACGCTTTTTCGCGCCCGAGCAGCTCAATTGTATCATTTAATTGAGGACCGTGCATTTCCCCACTAACGGCAATACGAATGGGCATAAACAAATTCTTTCCTTTGATGCCTGTTTCTTTTTGAACGGATTTTACAGCAGCTTGTATTTCTGTAGCTGTAAACGGTTCAACTTGTTCCAACTTTTCTTTAAACGCTTCTAACACAACGGGAACCGTCTCACTTGTTAAAATGTCTCTTTCTTGTTGGTCTAAGTCAAATCCTTCTTCAAAAAAGAGAGGCGTCAAAGAGACAATTTCCGCTGCATAATTCATTTGTTCTTGGTAGAGCGAAACAAGTTTTTTCACCCATTCTTTCTTTTCGGGTGTTGGGTCAGCTTCTACATAACCTGCTTCAATTAAATGGGGTAGTGCTTGAGCGGTTAAGTCATCTAAGTCTTCTTCTTTCAAATAAAGATTGCTAATCCAACTCAACTTTTTCGCATCAAACGCCGCCGGAGATTTCCCAAGTCGACTTGGGTCATACATGGCTATAAGTTCTTCTTTTGAATAAATTTCTTCTTCTCCCTTTGGGGACCATCCTAACAAAGAAATAAAGTTGAAAAGAGCTTCAGGTGAATATCCTAGTTCACGGTACTGTTCGATAAACTGAAGAATCGATTCATCTCGTTTGCTCAGTTTTTTACCTGTTTCGCTATTGATAATCAGAGTCATGTGCCCAAACTTAGGTGGTGTCCACCCAAAGGCTTCATAAACCATCAATTGTTTTGGTGTATTGGCAATGTGATCATCTCCACGAAAGACATGAGTAATCTCCATGTAATGGTCATCTACCGTCACTGCAAAGTTGTATGTGGGCATGCCGTCACGTTTCATGATGACAAAATCGCCCCCCACACTTGCTCCTTCAAAGGAAATGGGCCCTTTGACTATATCGTCAAAGGCGTACGTACGATCCTTGTGCGCACGAATGCGCACTACTGGGGTCAGCCCAGCAGCTTCTTTTTCTTGTTGCTGCTCTTTAGTTAAGTGCGCACATTTCCCTCCGTATTGAGGCATTTGGCCGCGTTCACGTTGCGCTTCCCGTTCTGCTTCTAATTCTTCAGAGGTACAGTAGCATTTATATGCATCATCTTTTTCAAGAAGCTCTTCAACAAGTGGATCATAAATATGACTCCGCTCTGATTGACGGTACGGTCCATAGTTGCCTGGTTTTTCTGGACTCTCATCCCAATCAATGCCAAGCCATTCTAGGTTCTCTAATTGGCTTTTTTCTCCATTTTTAATGTTTCTTTTCAAGTCCGTGTCTTCAATTCGAATGATAAAGTCGCCACCTTCATGGCGTGCAAATAAATAGTTAAAGAGTGCCGTACGTGCATTTCCGATGTGTAAATGCCCTGTGGGACTTGGTGCATAGCGTACTCGAACTTTTTTTGTCATTATGTTCCCTCTTTCTTTTCTACTGGTGTCTAGAATATGTTTTGTCTATCAAAAATATACTTATTTCGTGCTCTCTTTTTCATTTAGTGCTTTTTGGGAATGTGCTGGTTTTGCAAAAATCATTCTCCCAGCTGCTGTCTGCAAAGAACTTGTCACTACAATGTCCAATGTTTGATTCATAAAGTGCTGTCCTTCTTCTACCACAACCATGGTCCCATCATCTAGATAAGCAACCCCTTGACTACGTTCCGTACCACTTTTTACGATTACAACCCGCATCGGTTCTCCAGGTATCACAATGGGCTTCACCGCATTTGCCAGTTCATTAATATTTAGCACAGGGACATTTTGAAATTCACATACTTTGTTAAGGTTGTAGTCGTTTGTAACAACAACCCCATCTGTCCATTTAGCAAGTTGCACTAATTTGGCATCCACTTCAAAAATTTCTTCAATTTCTCCTTCATACATCTCCACCGAAATTTCAGGTTCTTTTTGAAGTGCATTTAAAATATCTAATCCTCTTCTTCCCCTCACACGTTTCAAACTGTCTGAGGAATCGGCAATGTGCTGAAGTTCATGCAAGACAAATTGAGGAATCAGGAGTGTTCCTTCTAGAAATCCTGTTCGCACGATGTCATAGATCCGTCCATCTATAATCACGCTTGTATCCAATATTTTATACCGTCGGAAATTATCGTTTGCATGTCTTTCTAGGACATCTTGATTTTTTTCAACGTCTTGTTTTTGATTCATTGTAGAAAATAATTTTTGCAGCTCTTCTGTCCGCCCGGTAGCCAAGCGATATCCCATGAATCCTAAACCAACTGTAACAATAATGGGTACAACCGTGCTAATAATAGGAATATCAAATGCAATCAATGCAATATTAATAAGCCAAGATAATATAAGTCCAATAATTGTTCCTGCTGTTCCGAATAATAAAGAAAGTGTACTTTTTTCACTCAACACTGATTCTAACTTCATAACACCTTTTTCAATGTACTTAGACGCTGGAAGAGAAATCACATAAAACACCAAACTTCCGATAGCACTATTCACAATCGGGTTGTTAACCACATTTGGAACTGCTGGAAAAAGCGTCCATAGCTCTGGCATAAATCCAAAGCCGATACTTCCGCCGATAAGTATAAAGGTCAATGTTACAATTCTGCCAATCATCTGAAAACCTCCTTTATTTAGAGTATCGTCGAACAATAACGCGTGCATTTTTTATAAGAAGGCTTTTTTAAGTGCATCAGAAAGCGTTGTTACGCCTATAATCTGCACATCTTTTGGAAATGTCCATCCACCAATGTTGTTTTTTGGGAGAAAAATCCGTTTGAACCCAAGCTTAGCTGCTTCAGATACGCGTTGATCTATTCGACTTACCCGCCTTACTTCTCCTGTTAGACCTATTTCCCCGATGAAACAGTCAGTTGCTTTGGTTTCTTTTTCTTTGTAACTTGAAGCAATACTGATAGCAATCGGCAAATCAACCGCTGGTTCATCCAACTTAACACCTCCAGATGCTTTTAGGTAAGCATCTTGGTTTTGCAAATGTAGACCCGCTCTCTTTTCTAAAACAGCCATAATCAGCGACACACGATTGCGGTCCAGTCCAGTAGCAGTACGTTTTCCATTTCCAAAAATCGTAGGAGTAATCAAAGATTGAATTTCAACCAGTACTGGGCGTGTGCCTTCCATCGCAGCTACCACAGCTGAACCCGTGGCTCCTGCCAAGCGTTCTTCCAAAAAAAGTTCTGATGGGTTGGTGACTTCCACTAAACCACCATTGCGCATTTCAAAAATACCAATCTCATTCGTCGAACCAAAGCGATTTTTTACTGCTCGAAGAATACGAAACGTATGGTGTCTTTCCCCTTCGAAATAAAGGACAGTGTCCACCATATGTTCTAACATACGCGGACCCGCAATGGCCCCTTCTTTTGTCACATGACCAACAATAAAGATAGCGATGCCATTTGTTTTTGCAATTCGCATCAGCTCAGCTGTTGATTCGCGCACCTGTGAGACACTGCCTGCGGCACTTGTTACGTCTGGATGATGCATCGTTTGAATAGAGTCAATTACTACATAATCCGGTTTTAATTCTTTAATGGTTTCTGCAATATAGGCTAAGTCTGTTTCAGGATAAAGATAAAAATCTGACCCTCTTAACTCTAGACGATCTGCTCGCATTTTAATCTGGTGTTTGCTTTCTTCGCCGGATACGTACAAAACTGTTCCGCCTGTTTGATTGAGTTGTGCCGATACTTGCAACAATAACGTAGACTTCCCGATACCTGGATCGCCACCTATTAGGACTAAGGAACCCGGCACAACCCCACCACCTAATACGCGGTTAAATTCTTCAAGTTTGGTTTTTACGCGCGTTTCTGACTCTATCTTTATATCTGCAATCGCTTCTGCTTTCGCTGCTTTTCCAGTGGACATATTTATACCGCTTGTGGACCGGGTAGTCGTTTCTTGGAGACGCTCTTCTTCCATCTGATTCCAAGCACTACAATTTGGACAACGTCCAAGCCACTTCGGTGATTCGTATCCACACGCTTGGCAAACAAAGACAGTCGTTTTCTTTTTTGCCATTGGGTCCGCCTCTTTCTGCACATTCTTTTTTCGTCATAGCTTCATTGTAACATATTTTCAGTTTATTTTCGGTACCCCACACACGTTTTTTAGCGTCCAGAAGAGCCAAATCCACCTGCTCGTGTCTGAGTTGGAGTCTCCTCTGCATCTGCCTTTAAAAAAGGCATGAAAATTCCTTGGCCGATTCGTTCTCCTTTTTGAATGAAATAATCTTCCGCTCCATAATTAATAAACTGAAAATAAATTTCCCCTTCATTTTTTTCGTTCTCATAGTAATCCCCATCAATAATACCTACTCCATTTGGCATAACAAGTTGGTGCTTGATAGGGTTACTAGAACGATTCGCTAAAAGAAGATACTCTTCAGGCGGCATATATGCTTTGATGCCTGTTGGAACTAGAGTTACACCTAGTGGAGAATCAATATCTTCTTTATTTTCTATTTGTTGAAAAGCATAAAACTGCTTAAGCATACTTGGAACACAGATATCTACAGCTGCACAAAAATCATACCCTGCTGAATGTGTGGTTGCTCTTTGCGGAATCTGAATGTCTTGTCCAACATATGTTGAAACCACTTCAAACCCTCTTTTTTTCGTCTTTTCCATGTTTTTCTTCCCCTATCTATGTTAAATCAGTTTTTTTGTAGATTTTAGGTCCTTTCTTAATAATAAAGCATTTTCTTCTATATTTCAGAAATAAAAAAAGTTTCAGTCACAGAAAAACATTCTTTGGCTTTCTTTCTTCTTTTCATACACTTCTTCTTTCCTTCTAGTTTGGTTTTGCATTATACTCTAATTGGATATACTCTTTCATTTGTACATGTCCAATGATTAAAGAAATTTATTCTATTCCATTAGTGAAACAAGCTTTCATATACAATTAAGAAAGGAGACATATACATGTTTCTCACCATTGATCCGCAAGTTAGTGCATGGTTTCAAACAGAAATGGAGCTTGAAGAAGGTGAAGCTATTCGTTTTTTGGGAAAAGTATACGGAAATACAGAAATCCACGACGGTTTTTCAATTGGGATCCGTCTTGAACCCCCCAAAAAGCCACTCGTTGAGACCCTTGTAGATGGAATCTTGTATTATATTGAGACACAAGATGAATGGTTCTTTCATTCCTATAGTTTGCAAGTTGAGCTAGATACATCCTTAAATGAGCCAACCTATCGTTTTATTAAAAACAAATAAAAAGCTAGAAGGGAACTTAATCCTTTCTAGCTTTTTATTTTCTATTTGCACGGCAACGTCCTGCTTTCACAAAGGGAAACCCTTCACTATCCTCGGCGCTGAGAAGCTTAACGGCTG
>CAYZZA010000018.1:0-25064 GCA_964482685.1 uncultured Carnobacteriaceae bacterium | reverse complement strand
CTTAGCTTTTTTAGCCTTCTTTTTTACTAGATTGTTTCGTTAGTATAACACAATTGCAATCATGGCTTCTTTCATCTACACGTCTGCTTCTGGTTCCTTTTGTTTAATAGGGAGTACAATGCGAAAGATAGATCCATGATCTAACACACTTTCTGCCCAAATTCGTCCTTTATATCCATGAATCAACTCTTGGGCGATAGATAAACCTAATCCACTTCCACCGGTAACACGCGCACGTGCTTTATCAATTCGGTAAAAACGATTGAATATTTTCTCAACATCTTCTTGCGACATGCCTTCTCCGAAATCTTGGATAGCAATGTGCACCTCTTCTTCTTCGACAGCCGTGGACACATGGATTTCTTTTCGCTTCGTGGAGTATTTAACCGCGTTATCTAGGAGAATAATCAAAATTTGTTCCAAATGATTGCGGTAGATATTGACACACACATCTTCTTTGACGTCATTGTCCAAATTAAATTCAAAATCAGGGTGAATCATTTGGACGTTGGTGACTGTTTGACGAACCACTTCTTTGATAGATGTGGATTCATTTTTGTAGTGAAGCTCCACTTGTTCTGCTCGCGAGATATCTAGCATTTCTTGAACCAATGTCTTCATCCGACCAATTTCTTGCAAAGAAGCTTCGAGAGACTCTTTGAGTACTTCGGGGTCATCTTTCCCCCAGCGATTTAACAAGTTCAAATGTCCTTCCACAACCGCAACTGGTGTTCTCAATTCATGGGAGACATCTTCCACAAATTCTTTTTGGTTTTCAATATTTCGTTGCATCCGGTCCATCATGCTGTTATATGCTATTCCCATATCTGACAGCTCATCGTTTCGGTCTGAAATATCAATGCGTGCATGAGACAATGGATCTGCTTCGATGGATTTCATCGCTTCGGTCACTTTTTTAATCGGTTTTAAAAACTGGGACGCGATAACATACCCTGCTAATGCACTAAAAAGTAAAGCCAATACACCAGTAAACAAAATTGTCCATAAGATGTTGCGGCTCAATTGATGGTAATCATTCAACTGATCGATCACTTGCACATACCCAATCAAACGATCTCCTATAGACGTATAGACTGGAGAGATTACGGTCAAGGCGCGACCTGTTTTCGTACCTACTTCTTTTGTGTAGACTTCTTTTGAAGGGGAAAAGCCAACAGAACTGTATGCAGGGGCATAAATAAGTTTCATATCTTCATCATAAACGCGGACGATGCTTCCACGTTTGTTTAGTTGCGTACTTAAATTGGCTTGAAACAAGTTGGATGTTCCTGTTTCTAATGTGCCTGCTGTATCCCCTTCTATAAGGCCACTTGGATCTGTCTCACTGCTTTCTGCATTCGGTGTGTCTAAAATCCGTTCGATAGATTCTTCTGTTAACCCAGACGATTTTAAACTTAAGCGGTTAGTAATATAGTACGCCGTTTGTTTCACCGATTCTTCTTCTCTGGAGAGCATCACTTCCCTGAAACTTACAAACAAAATAACAGAAAAAAACGTATACATGAAAAACAGCGCAAACCCTGCGCCAATGGTCCATTTCCACTTTAGAGAGGTTTTGCGGTGATGCTCATTTGGAAGTGCTACGTTCGGTTCGTTCAAGAGCGCATCACATACCCTGTGCCTCTCACTGTTTGGATGTAACTTTTTTGACCTGCTACGTCTATTTTGTTACGCAGATAACGAATGTACACATCCACTACATTGGTTTCCACTTCGGACTCATATCCCCAAACTTTTTTTAACAATACTTCTCGCGACAACACAACGTTCACATTTTCCATCAACTCTAAAAGCAATTCATACTCTCGCTTCGTCAATTCAATCACGTCTTCACCACGTCGAACGACCCGATTTTCTTTTTCGACTGTTAAGTCTTTAAACGTTACAGTTGTCTGTTTTTGGGCATTTTCTTCTGTTTCAATGTCAATTCTCCGTAGCAATGCACGCATTCGTGCCAACAGCTCTTCAATCGCAAATGGTTTCACAATGTAATCATCTGCCCCATGGTCCAACCCAGATACGCGGTCAATCACAGAATCACGTGCTGTCATCATAATAATAGGCACATTGCTTACTTGACGAACGCGGCGACACACTTCCATGCCATTAAGCTCTGGCAACATCAAATCGAGCAAAATGACATCCCAATCGGCTCCTTCTTTGATTGCTGCTTCATATCCAGCACGTCCATTGCTATATATCTCTGTTTCAAAGCCTTCATGCTTCAATTCCAACTCAACAAAACGTGCAAGGTTTTTCTCATCTTCAATAATTAATACTTTTGTCATTCAATCTCTCCTAATGTTAGTCTCTTCAAAACGTTCGTATATAGATACTCGGGTATCTTCTCATGTAGCTATCATTATTTTACCATATATGCATACGGATATGAGACTTTTTTAAATAGGCTCTCAGATAAAGGAATCAAAGACAACAAAAAAGAATCAGCGTTATACTGATTCTTCTTGTATTTGGTTACATACGTTCTTGTCCAGCGTCTCCATACCAATCAAAGTGGAACGTTCCTTCTTTGTCGGTACGTTCATATGTGTGAGCACCAAAGTAATCACGTTGGGCTTGAATGATATTGGCTGGCAAGCGCTCTGAACGATAAGAGTCATAATAAGCAATAGCGGATGAAAAGGCTGGAACAGGCACGCCTTTTTTCACAGCTTCGCCTACAACTTCTCGGACAGCATGCTGATACTTGCCTGTTACCTCTTTAAAATAATCGTCTAACAATAAATTTTTTAAATCTGGGGCCTTCGTGTAGGCATTTGTAATGTCTTGTAAGAATTGAGCACGGATAATGCACCCTGCTCGGAATATTTTTGCAATGTTGCCGTATGGAAGGTCCCATTCGTAATGTTCACTTGCGGTACGCATCTGGGCAAACCCTTGGGCGTAACTCATGATTTTGCTAAAATACAACGCCTTGCGAATGTGTTCAATCATCTCTTGTTTGTCTGTTGAAATTGTATACGGCTCTGGATGAACCAATATTTTGCTTGCTTCTATTCGTTCTTCTTTCATCGCAGAAATGTATCTGGCAAATACAGATTCTGTAATCAAAGGAAGAGGAACCCCTAAATCAAGGGCACTTTTAGATGTCCATTTCCCAGTTCCTTTGTTCCCCGCCCGGTCTAAAATTACGTCAACTAATGGGGCACCCGTATCTGGATCTTTTTTCGTCAATGCATCGGCTGTTAATTCAATTAAGAAGCTATCCAATTCCCCAGTATTCCACTCTCTAAAAATCGCTGCAATCTCTTCAACAGGCAATCCTAGTCCTTCACGTAGCAAATGGTATGCTTCTGCAATGAGTTGCATATCTCCGTACTCGATCCCATTGTGTACCATTTTTACATAGTGTCCAGACCCGTTTGGTCCAATATACGTCACACATGCTTCGCCGTCTGATGGAGCCTTGGCTGCAATTTCTTCTAAGATAGGAGCCACCAAATCATACGCTTCTTTTGGGCCTCCCGGCATGATAGATGGTCCAAGTAACGCCCCTTCTTCTCCACCAGATACACCGGCGCCGATAAAGTTGATGCCCGACTTCGCTAATTCTTCACTTCTACGGATAGTGTCTAGATAGTTAGTGTTTCCACCATCAATCAAAATATCCCCTTTTTCTAGATAAGGAAGCAATTGATGAATCACCGCGTCTGTTCCTTTGCCTGCTTGTACCATCAATAAAATTCTCCGTGGTTGTTCCAACGAAGCTACAAATTCCTCAAGCGTACGAGTTGGCACCAATTTCTTATCTGGATGTTCGGCGATTACCTCATCTGTTTTTGCGGCGGTCCGGTTGTAGATGGACACGGAATATCCTCTGCTTTCAATATTAAGCGCCAGGTTTTTTCCCATTACGGCCATGCCGACGACACCAATTTGTTGTTTTGCCATACTTTATTTTCCTCCTTTAACTCTAGGACACTGTTCTTGTCTATCGTACCAAAGATACTCTTGTTTTTAAATACAGAATACATGGCCCTTTTTCATTATAGTACCGTTTTTTTTGGTATACTCATTTTGAGGAGGTGTGTATGTGCCTATTGAAATAGAATTTCCAAAACCATCTGCTATCAATGAACCATTTAGGTGGATTCATGTAGTCACAAGTGACACAAAAAAAATGAACGAGATACAAGCTGAATTTGACTTGCCTGAGTACATCATGGAGAGTGCATTAGATCCAAACGAAGTCTCGCGAACGGAATACTGGCAAGGACACACAGACCGTATTCCGGATGTGTTGATTTTAAAATACCCACATGAACAAATGGGGGCACTCGGATGGATGGAATACACCACGCATCCCATCGTCATCCTTGTATACGAAGACACCATTATCACGTTAACACAAACGGAAGCACCGTTTATTACACTCATCGGTCGCACACGTTTTCAACCTTTAGAACCTTCAGACAAAGATTTTTTTATTTTATCTTTGATTTGGAACATTGGTGCCGAGTACTTGTATTACCTAAAAGAAATTGACAAGAAGATGAGGCGCTTGGAGGCACAACTGCAAAAGTCTACTGAATCCAATCAATTGTTTGGATTGATGGCGCTTCAAAAAAGTCTTGTCTTTTTTGAAGCTGCGATTGAAAGCAACCATCCGATTATCAAAAAAATGAAATCCATCGGATCATTTACTGAAACTACACGAAGCCGCTTTCTTCTTGAGCAAACCTTGATTGAAAGTACACAAGCAGAAAAAACAGTGGCTCAAACGTACAGGTTGATTGATCAAATTAGTGAAGTATACTCTTCTGCTATTGGGAACAACTTAAATACAGTGGTGAAGTTGCTGTCGTCCATTACGATCATTCTCTCTATTCCCAGTATCATTGGCTCGTTATGGGGCATGAATGTGCCGCTTCCTTTAACAAATCATCCACTTGCCTTTGTAGCTTTGGTTTCGCTGTCTATTTTCTTAACCGTATTGAGTATTTGGTATTTTTACAAAAACAAGTTTCTGTAATTCCCTTGAAGTTTACAAAGGATTTAGTGTACACTTAAATAGACTAGTAGAAAAGAAAAGAGGTTCTTTATATGCAGCATAATCGAAAAAAACAAACGTCTTCAATGAGTACTATGGCTAAAATAGTTATCTGGGCCGTTATATTTGTCACTGTATTTTCTGTGTTTGCCTCACTAATCAGCATCATTCCAGCATTCTTATAAAAAATACAAGCAGCACCTCGCTTTTAGGAGATGCTGCTTTTTTATTTGTCTTCTTTTTATTTTTACTTCTTTTTAGTTTTCTACTTTCTGCTCTTTTTCCTTTTGTCGTTCCTTCTATATCCATGCAAAATGCGACAAACAACTTAGCAGAAGGAGGCAACTAACTATTTTGCTTCTTCCGCTAAGTTAAAGGTACAATACGTTTCTTCTCTTTTGTGCTTTACCCTTCAAGAGTTCTTTTGTAGCTTTCAGAAAGTTTTTTCAATTCGTGTGCAGTTTCAAGAGTCAACGGTGTAATTTCTGACCCGGCTAGCATGCGTGCTATTTCTGTCACTTCTTCTTGTTTGTTTAACAATGACACATCTGTTTCTGTTCGCTCATTTTTTGTTTCTTTGGAAATATAGTAATGATGATCAGCCATTGCGGCCACTTGTGGAAGATGCGTGATACAAAGGACTTGGGAGTGTAACGCAACCGAGTACATTTTATTAGCAATGGCTTGAGCCACACGTCCGCTAACACCTGTATCAATTTCATCAAAAATAATGCTGGTCACGCCTTGTGTTTTTGAAAAAATAGTTTTCATGGCCAACATCATCCGGGACAATTCTCCTCCAGATGCCACCCGAATAAGGGGCTTAGGAGGTTCGCCGGGATTAGTGGAAATAAAGAACTCAATTTGATCAAACCCATTTTCTGTAGCTTTGTCGATTAATAAGTCTGTAGGTATGTCCTTAAAACTCACAACCATTTGAGCTTTTTCCATATACAGTTCTTTCAACTGATCTTGGATGGCCTTTTCCAGCTTTTTAGCCACTGCTTTTCTTGTTTCTGTCAAGCGGGTTCCATTTTCAACTAACGCCTGGCTTAATACATCGACTTCTTTTGTCAAACGTTCGAGTTGCCCTTCCCGATCTTCAATAGTGGTCAACTCTTCTCGAGCGTCTTCAAAATACGTAAGAATTTCTGCAATATTTTCGCCATACTTTCTTTTCAGTTGATGGATAACATCCAAACGCGATTCGATCTCATTCAACCGTTCTTCATCATAGGCAAGTGTATCCATTTTTCTAGATAAATCGCTCACAACTTCTTGTAGTTGATAATAACTGTTTGAAATTGTATCAGTCAGTTGTGCGTAAGCATCGTCTAAGTCTTTGATTCCCGTCATTTCTTCCATCGCAGCCCCAATACTATCTAACCCGCTGTTGTCTTCTCCTTGGAGTGCTTGATACGTATAGTTCAATGCTTGCATAATTTTTTGATAATTGACCAGGCCAACTTTTTCTTCTTGAAGGGTTTCTTCTTCGCCTTCGATCAATTCTGCTGCTTCAATTTCTTCTACTTGAAAACGGAGCATATCTTGTCTTTGCGCAAGCTCTTTTTCATTTTGTTCCCATTGTCGCAATTCTTTTTCTACTTTTTTGTACTGATAGTAGGTGTCTTGATAGGCTTTTTTTTCGCGCGTGAGTGCTTGACTGGCATATTGGTCTAAAAACCCGATATGTTTGTCTGCTTGCATCAATTCTTGGTGTTCGTTTTGCCCATGAATATCAATCAATGTTTCGCCAATTTTTCGCAAGGCCGCTGTAGTTACAAGAGTACCGTTGGCTCGACAGACGTTGCGACCACTTGTGTGAATTTCTCTTTGTAGGATGACGGTTCCATCTTCGGCATCAATCCCAAGTTCATTGAGCACTTGGGCGGTTTCTTTGTTTTCTCCAAACTTAAACAATGCTTCTAATACACATTTTTTTTCCCCATGTCGCACAAACTCATTGGAGCCACGTCCACCAGCTAACAAACTAACGGCGTCAATAATAATAGACTTTCCTGCGCCGGTTTCTCCCGTTAACACAATCATGCCTTCATGGAAGCTTAAGGACAATTCATGAATAATTGCAAAGTTTTGAATGATAAGTTCTTGCAGCATATTTTTCCCCCTTTTCTCATGGGATTTTTGTACTGAAATAAAAATCGTCGCTTTTTAGAGATAGTGCAGCAACTTTTTTTGCAAATGGGTAGCTTGTGAATTACTTGTACAAATAACCAAAACCGTGTCGTCTCCTGAAATAAGGCCAAATACTTCCTCATATTTCATTTCTTCCAAGAGACTACCAAGCGCTACCGCATTGCCAGGCAACGTACGGATTAGAAGAAATTCTTTTTGGATATCCATTTTTAGGAAAGAATCTGCTAATTTTTTCTTTAATATTCGTTCAATTTCTTTGTTTTTTACCGGTGGAAGTGCGTATTTGGCCATCCCCGAAGCGTCTTGTACCTTCACAAGCTCCAGCTCTTTTATGTCTCTTGACACCGTCGCTTGTGTCACATCGACACCCTCTTTTGCCAGCAACTCCACAAATTCTTCTTGTTTTTGAACCACATGATTTTGGGTTATTTTTTTTAGCAACGCATGTCGATCGGCTTTTTTCATCTCCATCACCCTTGAGTATACATAAGCAAAAAGACTCGTTTCCTTTTGCATATGCATAGTTCTTTCTATTTTGTCTATTGTGTATCTTTTCTCTATCTAATATCTCTATTCTCTTTTTTATCTCTGTTACTTTTTTTATTTATTGTTTGTATGGTGTTTTGAGGTCAATTCCCTAAGACGAATAAAACGTCTGATGGGCCAGCAAAACGACTTCTTTGACTCGTGTTTCAAAAATTAGATTTACCGGCTCTTCTGTGCGCGTTAAATGAACGAGGTATTCGATATTACCCTCGCCACCAGTTATGGGAGAATAGTCCACACCACGGAGTGTATAGCCGTGTTCTGTCGCAAATGACAAGATATCCACAAGCACTCGTTCATGGACTGCTGGGTCACGCACAATACCGTGTTGGCCAACTTCTTCTCGTTTTGCTTCGAATTGAGGTTTGACGAGTACCAAGACGTCTCCATCCATTTGGATAATCGTCGCTAATACAGGCAATATCTTTTTCAACGAAATAAACGACACATCAATGGATGCCATGTTTGGACGTCCGTGTGTAAAATCATCTGGCTGGCTTGTGCGAAAATTTGTCTGTTCCATCACCACGACTCGGTCGTCTGACCGCAATTTCCAAGCCAATTGGTTGGTGCCAACATCTAACGCGTAACACAAGGCCGCTCCATGTTGCAACGCTGCGTCAGTAAAGCCACCTGTTGACGAGCCTATGTCTAGAACCGTTTTTTCGCGTACATCAATCTGGAACACTGCCAAAGCTTTTTCTAACTTAAAGCCTCCACGGCTGACGTATTTAGCCGATTGTCCTTTTACATTTAATTCTGTGGCCACAGATAACTTTTCACCCGCTGTATCAACTCGTAAATGTTTTTCAGTGTAAATTTGACCCGCCATAATCATACGTTTAGCTTGATCAATCGTTTCAGCCAGCCCTTGTTGGACGACCAACTGATCTGCTCGTTCTTTTTTCATGTGTGCACCTCAAGAGCAAGCGTATCAATAAATGAATCCAATAACTCTGCATCACACTTTTGCTTTGTTTCTTGGCAATATATTTGCAATGAACGTAAGGCTTCTTTGGCACGAGTCAATTCGTCCGCCAACATGTCCTTGGCTCCTTGTAGTCCTACCAAAGCTGGATACGTACTTTTGCCTCGTTCTGCGTCAGAGCCAACTGGTTTTCCGATCTCCGTCACGTCTCCAATAACGTCTAAAATATCGTCTCGAATTTGGTAGGCTAAGCCAATTGCCTGAGCAATATTTGCGAGCACATGCTGAATATGGTCATCTGCCTCTGCTAAAATCGCACCGGCTAGAAAAGAATATGTCAACAACGCCCCTGTTTTCTTTTCATGAATCGCTTGCAGCTGCGACAATGTCAAGGAACGTGTTTCTCCCTCGATATCGTCTTGTTGTCCGGCAATCATGCCTTCGGATCCAGCAGACTGAGCCAACAACTGGACCAACGCCACCGTTTTAATGGGTTCTGTCGCCGCACACGCGAGCACTTCAAACGACTTTGTTAGCAATGCATCGCCAGCTAGAATCGCGGTCGCTTCTCCAAACTTTTTATGATTTGCCGGCTGGCCCCTGCGTAAATCGTCGTCATCCATCGCTGGCAAATCATCGTGGATTAACGAATATGTATGCAACAGCTCTACCGCCGCAGCTGCAGCGTACCCGATTTCGACGTTTTTTTGAAACATTTGGAGCACAAGCAAAGTAATCAATGGTCGCAACCGTTTTCCACCTGCTTTAACGGAATAGAGCATTGCTTCTTGGATAACTGGATTCTCTTGAGTAGACTCAGTCATCTTCTCGTACAAATACGCATCAAACATCGGTAGTTCTTTTGTATAAAAATCCTCAAAGTTCATCTGTTCTCCTCTATTCTTCCGTCATATCCATAGTAGTCTCAAACAACGTTTCTTCCCCATGTTCATTGACCATTTTGGTCAATGTACGTTCTGCATCTTTTAATGTCTGCTGACAAAAATTGGCTAAGCCCACACCTTTTTGGAATTGTGACAACGCTTTTTCTAACGGAACGTCTCCTTGCTCCAAGTTTTCAACGATTTCTTCCAGTCCTTTTAACGCCTCTTCAAATGTTAAGGATTCTTCAGTTCTTTTTTCTTCAGTCATTTATATGCTCTCCTTTTTTTGTGACGGTTGCTTCTAATTTTCCATCATGCAGATGAATGTTGATGGAATCTCCAACCGATACGTCTGCGTGCGTTTTGATGACTGCACCGGAACCATCGGTCACATAACTAAATCCTCTGCCTAATATTTTCAATGGACTCAATAAATCCAAGGATTGAACAAGAAACTCCAGGGTTTCGTGTTTGGTTTCCATGTAATAGTCTTTTTGTCGGTTTAATCTGTCATAAATCGATAAAAAAGAGTGTTCCTTGCTTTGAACCACATGCTTAGGGTGATGTGTTTGAAGACTCATTGCAACTAAGTCGACACGTTGTTTTTTGTCTGAGATCAACTCTTTTACTGAACGTGTCAATGATTGTGTGAGTTGATCAAGATTTTGAATATAACTTTCATACAATCGTTCGGGTTGGCGAAACACGTAGGACGAAGTGAGTTGTTTGAAAAAAGCTGTTTGTTTTTCCAATTCTTTTTGAAACGCGTATACAAGTCGAAGTTTTTGCTGGTCAATTTTCAACAATTCATCCTGAAGGACAGGCACTGCAAGTTCAGCTGCGGCTGTGGGGGTGGCTGCCCGTACATCTGCGACCAAATCAGACAAAGTCGTATCCGTTTCATGTCCAACGGATGAAATGATAGGAATGCGTGAGTCTACAATCGCTCTAGCAACTTGTTCTTCATTAAATGGCCAAAGGTCTTCAATGGACCCGCCTCCTCTGCCCATAATAATGGCATCGTAACCCCCAGTTTGGTTGGCTTTTTGTAAATTATCCGCAATCGACTGAGCCGCTCGGTCTCCTTGTACCAAAGTAGGGTACAAAACCAATTGGACAATGGGGTATCGTCTGTTCACTGTCGTGATGATGTCTCGAATCACGGCACCACTTGGACTAGTGAGGACTGCAATTTTTTTGGGATAGCGCGGAAGTTCTTTTCTAGGACGATCAAATAGTCCTTCTTCTCTTAACTTACGCTTTGTTTCTTCTAATGCTTGAAACAATTGGCCAATGCCATCAGGTTCCATATGTTCGATAATGATTTGGTAGACGCCTGTTTTTTCATACAAGGTTAAACGCCCAATGACTAGTACTTGCATGCCTTCTTCGGGAAGGAACCGGAGACTGTTTCCAACACCTCGAAACATGACGGCGTTTATTTTTGATGCTTCATCTTTTAAACTAAAATAGCGATGACTGTTTGGACGATTACGATTAAAGTTAGAAATTTCTCCTCGTAAAAACACCCGTTCCAAATAAGGATCGCGGTCAAATTTTTGTTTTACGTATTTTGTCAACATGCTGACGGATAAATAATCGGTCTCCACTTTGTAACCCTCACTTTCGTACGAATCCTTTTTATTCTACCATACTCCGCCTGTTCTCGTTGAACGTTTGCGATAAAAAAGCATTCTTTTCATCGTGTCTGCCTCACTCTATTCTTGGTTTATATCTTAAAAAGGCCCTATTTTCCAAACACTTTAATGACATATACAAAAGTGTCTATCCAAAGAAATGTACTCGTATGCGTACCCTAAACCTGTACCGATTTTCTAATGGTAAGAGAGTTATTTTCTGTCTCTTTTTGTTTCCCACTCTTTATTTTTCACTTCTTACTTCTTATTCTATATCTTTTTTTAATTTGACGCAGACGGATGTTACAGGTTTCTTTTCTCATGGTATACTGAACCAACTAGAAGGAACGATTGGACCAGTACTTCTTGTATCCGTTCTCCTTTTCTTGTTTCTTGTTTCATTTCCTTGAAACCTATGCTATATTTTTGTACAGATTACATTATTCGAACGTTTGGAGGGTACGTCTATTCTATTTATATGGACAGTGGTCAAAGGAATGATGATGGGGATTTCCAACATTATTCCTGGTGTGAGTGGTGGAACCATGGCGGTGTCACTTGGTATCTACGATCAAATGATCCACGCGCTCACCCACATTAAATCAGATTGGAAAAAAAGTCTCCGATTGCTGGCACCAATTGGAATTGGAATGGGACTTGGGATTGTTGCTTTTTCATACATTATTGAACTGTTGTTGAGTCAGTATCCTTTGCCGACTGCTCTTGCATTTATTGGGCTGATTTTAGGCGGTGTCCCTGTGTTGGTGCACGCCTATCAACATGTTCTCAAACAAGCGCATGCGTCCTTTACACTTGGACACGTTTCCTTGTTTCTCATGATGTTTAGTCTTGTGACCGCGATGTCCTTTATCAAAGAGCCAAGCACAAGTTTGACACCTTTAACGACTTCAGCGAGCAGTCTCATCGCTTTATTTTTCGTAGGAGTCCTAACCTCTTCAACGATGGTAGTCCCTGGCATCAGTGGCTCACTTGTGTTGATGATTATTGGCTATTACTACAGCTTATTGCACTCCATTACTGGATGGATTGATGCTGTCAGAGGAGTGAATCTAGATCAATTTCTTCACTACACCATTCTTATCCTTCCTTTTGGAATCGGTTTTTTGCTTGGTATTGTTCTTATAAGCAAAATCATTGATTATTTATTTTCACGGTTTCCAGCAGCGACCTACAGTGCAATTTTAGGCTTAGTTGTCTCATCCCCAGTCGCGATTCTAGTCAATACAAACGCCTGGAAACATCTCACAACCGATAACTTTTTGCGCATTCTTTTAGGTGTTTTGTTGGCACTTGCCGGTTTTTTCCTTACGTACTATATGGGCACCAAGGAGTCCCCTTCAACTTAAAAAAACTTGTATCCACAGATACTTCTTCTGTTGGATACAAGTTTTTTATTTGATTTAACTCTAACTACTTTCTTTTAACAATTACACCTTATTTTTTATAAATCACAATCGGTTTACGTGCCGCTTGCACTTCATCTAAGCGGCGCACACTTTTATGGTGAGGCGCATTGATCACAATTTCTGGATTGTTTTGAGCTTCGCCTGCAATCGAAATCATCGCATCCGCAAAGGCATCCAAGGTTTCTTTCGATTCGGTTTCTGTTGGTTCAATCATCAACGCTTCCGACACAATCAGTGGGAAATAAACGGTTGGCGAATGGAAATCAAAGTCCAACAAACGTTTGGCAATGTCTTTAGTTTGAACACCGTCTCGTTTTTGACGGTCGCCCGATAGCACAAATTCATGCATACAAAACTGAGGGTATGGTGCATCGTAATACGGTTTTAATACCGCCAACAAGTAATTCGCATGGAGAACAGCACTGTCAGACACCGCCCGCAAACCTTCTGCCCCCATCGTTTTGATGTATGCATAGGCACGCACATTCACGCCAAAGTTCCCGAAATACCCCTTTACACGCCCAATGGAATCTGGGTAGTCGGTTTGAATGGTATAGGTATCTTTTTCTTTTACAATCCGCGGTGTAGGCATAAAGGGTTCCAAGAACGCTTTCACACCAACTGGACCTGAACCGGGTCCGCCGCCCCCGTGAGGTGTACTAAATGTTTTGTGGAGATTTAAGTGCACAATGTCAAAGCCCATATCCCCTGGACGCACTTGTTCCAAGATGGCGTTCGCATTCGCTCCATCATAATACAAAAGACCGCCTGCCTCGTGCACAATTTCTGCCATTTCCACAATGTCTGTTTCAAACAGCCCAAGTGTATTCGGATTAGTGAGCATCAGCCCTGCTGTATCTGGTCCAACGGCTTCTCGTAGCGCGTCTAAATCCACGGTTCCTTTCGCATTGGACTTGATCTCTACGACATCATACCCAGCAATAATTGCACTAGCTGGGTTGGTGCCATGGGCAGAATCCGGAACCAAGACTTTTCGTCGTTGTGTTCCCTCGCCTTGTTTTTCATGAAAGGCTTTCATGATCAACAGACCTGCCCATTCTCCTTGGGCCCCTGCCGCAGGTTGAAGTGAGATCGCATCCATTCCAGTGATGGCTGCTAAATCTTTTTCTAGCTCATACATCAAGGCCAATGCTCCTTGAACGGTTTCTGCTGGTTGGTAGGGATGAATCGAAGCGAACCCTTCATATCTGGCCACTACTTCATTCACTTTTGGATTGTACTTCATCGTACACGAACCAAGTGGATAAAACCCTGTTTCGACTCCAAAGTTTTTCTGCGACGCATCAGTTGAAGTTCACTAATTTCTGGAAGAGCCGCCTCTTCTGTTCGAATCAACGTCTCTGGCAAGTAGGCACTTACCTCTTTTGCCTCAACATCTAATGCAGGAAGCGAATACGCAATGCGTCCTGGTGTGGAGAGTTCAAAAACCAAGGAATTATACTGGGTCATTTGTCAGCCGCCTCCAATTCTTTCACAAACATATCTAATTCTTTTGCGGTTCTCTTTTCTGTGACACACACCAACATCGTGTGCGGGGTACCCGTCACATCGGATACATCCAAGCCCCCAACGATCCCTTTTTCTAATAATCGTTGATTCACTGTAGAGACTGGTTGTGTCAACTCCACTACAAATTCATTAAAAAAAGGTGCATCAGTGTACAAGTTCCACCCTTTTTCAACAAGTGTCTGTGCTAGGACATGTGCTTTTTGAACGTTTTGACTTGCCATTTCTTTGATTCCTTGTTTGCCTAATGCACTCATAAAGACTGCGGAAGACAAGGCATTCAAAGCTTGGTTTGAGCTCATATTAGAGGTGGCTTTTTCACGTCGGATATGTTGTTCACGCGTTTGAAGCGTCATTACATAGCCTCGTTTTCCTTCTGTATCTACCGTTTCTCCAACAATTCGGCCGGGTACTTTTCGCATGTATTTTTTACGAACTGTGAAGTACCCACAGTGTGGACCTCCATAGGACATGGCTAATCCAAATGGTTGTGTATCTCCTACCACAACGTCAGCACCTAAGTGTCCCGGAGATTCTAAAACTCCAAGTGCCAAAGGATTCGCCATCACAATCAACAAGGTGCCTGTTTCTTCACAAAGCTCTTTAATATGGGCCAAATCTTCAATTGTGCCTAAGAAGTTTGGATACTGAATCACAACAGCCGCAACATCTGCCCCTAGTGTTTTTTCCAAAAGAGTAACGTCGGTGACACTACGCTCATGGGGAATTTCTTCAATCGTGTATTCCATCCCATACGCATATGTACGGAGGACTTCCCTGGCTTGAGGATGTACCGCTCCTGAAACCAACACTGTGGACCTTTTTTGAGCCGACACGGCCAAATTACAGGCTTCACCCAAGGAAGTAAACCCATCGTATAAGGAAGAGTTGCTGACATCCATTCCGGTCAATTCACACATCATCGACTGAAACTCAAACAAGGCTTGCAGTTCTCCTTGACTGGCTTCAGGTTGATATGGTGTATACGCAGTCGTAAACTCCGAACGTGAGATCACCGCATCGACCACACTTGGGATGTAGTGATCATACGTACCTGCCCCTAGAAAGAACACTGCCTCTTCAGACGTCAAGTTTTGAGCAGCCAACTTTTTCATGTGGCGCGTTAGTTCTAATTCAGACAAACCTTCTTCTAAGTTGGTTGGAGTTTGTAGGCGGACTGCATCGGGGATCCCATGAAACAACGCTTCTACCGAGTCCACTCCTATGGCATGCAACATGTTTTGTTGGTCTTTTTCTGTATCTGGCAAATAACGAAAACGGTTCGTCATTCTGTCGCCCCCTCTATGTCAATAAAAACAGCACCATTCGCTACGTAGAATAATGTGCTGTTTTTTGTGGTTATGTCGTCTTTTTTCTTTACTTTAATCGAGTGTGTCCACGTACGCTTCATACTCGTCAAATGTCATAAACTCTTCGTCTACTAACGTTTCAGATGATTCTAAAGTAATCAACCATCCTTCTTCGTAGGGAGAGTCATTCATCAATTCAGGTTCATCTTCTAACCCTTCATTTACGCTTACAACTGTTCCGGCAACAGGCGCAAAAATTCCAGAAGAAGATTTAACCGATTCAACAGTCGCAAATTCGCCTTCCTTTTGAACAGAGCTGCCTACATCTGGCAGTTCTACGTATACAATATCACCTAATTGCTCCACTGCGTATTCTGAAATTCCGATACGCACCTCTTTTTCTCCTACTTTTTCAATCCACTCATGACCTTTTGTATATAAAAATGTACTGTGTACATCTGACATTTTATAATCTCCTCTCTATTCTTGTACATAAAACGGGGTTGCTACAACCGTTGCTTCTATATGCTTGTTTCGTATTTCAACAAAAATGGAAGTCCCCACTTTTTGATACTCTTTGTTCAACAATGCCAGTCCAATCATTGTTCCTAGTGTAGGGGATTGACTCCCAGATGTGACCGTTCCAATAGCATCACCTGCATCGTTGAAAACCGTATAACCCGTACGGGGAATCCCGCGCCCTACTAATTGAAACCCACAAACAACCTGATCTGGCCCGTTTGCTCGTTGGGTTGCTAGAGCATGTTTGCCGATAAAGTCTGCTTTTTTGGTTTTTGTTTTCACCGCAAAACCAATACCAGCTTGAATAGGTGAAATAGATTCACTCAACTCTTGTCCATAAAGCGGGTAAGCTTTTTCCAACCGCAACGTGTCCCGTGCCCCTAACCCACAAGGTAAGATGTCTTCTTCTTGACCTACGTGAAGAATCAACTCGAACAAACGCTCTGTTTGCGGTGCAGAGCAATAAATTTCAAATCCATCTTCACCCGTGTACCCTGTTCGAGACAGCAAGCCATGAATGTCACCATCCATCCTCACGTCTGGAAGACAAGAAAAAGGCTTGATGTCTGCCAATGGGGTATCAGTCATCCGCTGCAAAATCGTCTCCGCCAAAGGTCCTTGAAGAGCAAGTAACCCATACTCTTGTGAGACATTTTGAACAGAGACGCCTTCGACTTGGTGCGCCTTTAACCAGTCATAAATCTTGGTTGTATTTGACGCATTAGGGGTTAAAAAGAAGCGGTCGTCTGCTAATTTTAAGATGATCACATCATCCAATGTACCCCCGTCTTCTTTGCAAACCGCATTATACTGTGCTTGGTAGAGGCGCATAGTAGACAAGTCGTTTGTCACCAAACTATTGAGCCACTCCATGGCATTTGCTCCTGCGACCACTAGCTGCCCCATATGGGATACTTCAAACAAACCTGCCCGCTCTCGGACAGCTTTGTGTTCTTTCAAAATACTGGTGTATTGGATTGGCAATGCCCATCCTCCAAAATCAACCAGTTTCACACCTTTTGCTTGGTAATACTCAAACAAGGGTGTATGCATAAGGTTTTCTTCTGACTGAGCTTTCATCTGTAGCCTCCATTCTCTTGGAAACATGTGTACTCAAAGTATAGCACTTCCCGAGCATTTCTGTCACCAATCAGACAAAGATTTCTTGTGTTTTTTGTCTGTTCTCCTCTTCCATGACTTTTTTCTTTTTAGGTAAAAAACACTATCCCTTGTGTACAGACTTCTAAAAAAGCCTTTCTTATTCTACATGGTGTGGTATGATACAGTTTATATAAACACACAACATGTAGATGTAAAAGGTGGCTTGTGACATGCAACTTTCATTAACTTTTTCAACGACCGTCTCCACTATTGGGTACGACCCAAGTTCGCGCGAATTGACTCTTGGCTTTCTAAATGGAGGGACCTATATTTACCTCGGTGTGTCCACGGACACATATTTAAACTTGGTTGACGGGCTATACAAAGGCGAACATATTTATACATATATCAAAGAATTTCCATATAAACCAGGTCCACGATTAGACAACGGCTTCTTCTAATCCAACTGATTAGTACTCCGTGTAGCTATACATAGAAAAGCGCTATCACCTACGTTTTAAACAAAAAGATGAGGCCCCCACCTTGGCATCTGGTCAATAGCAAAGTGGTATACCCTCATCTTTTTCGTGTTGGTTATTTTACTAATTCGTAAATGGCTTCTGCATAGATGGCCATGGCGTTCATTAAGTCATCTAATGCCATAAACTCGTTGGCTTGGTGCATTGTGTCGATGCTCGTTGGGAACATTGCCCCATAGGCGACTCCACGTTTCATGAGGCGACCGTATGTGCCTCCCCCAATGACTTGTTCATGTCCTTTGAGTCCTGTTTGACGCTCGTATACGTCTAACAACGTTTTAACAAGTGGGTCTTCTGGAGACACATAGTGAGGCTCTTTGGCTTCTCCTACCACAATAGTCACATTGTTGTCTGCAAGTGTCTTAGTCAAGGTGTCCGCGATGATTTCGCCACTTGTTCCCTTAGGAAAGCGCATGTTGACAGCAATACGGCCTCCTGTTTCTGCTTTAAATGAAAACACACCAGGGTTAGAAGACAATTCCCCCATGACGTCATCTTCGTGTGCCACGTGTAGTTTTTCTCCTTTTGGATCATCATGCAAGTACCGGTCAGTCACTGCAACAAATTCTTTTGCATCTCCTCCAAAAGAAAGAGTGTTCAAAAATGTGGCCAAGTACGTAGCTGCGTTGATTCCAGAAGCTGGTTGACTTCCATGCGCAGCTTTTCCAACAACTTCTATCGTCGCACGATTGCCTTCAACGGATACACTTCCTTTAACAGGAAGATCTTTGATAAAATCCGCAAACGCAGCTGAAAATTCATCTGCACGGTCACTTTCGACAACCGCAACTGCATCTTGCGGAACCATATTCTCGCGCAATCCTGCTTCAAAAGAAAGCAACTGATCTTTTCCAGCTTCGTTTGTACCCGCAAAGTCTAGATAAGCAGTGACGTTTCCTTTTTCACCGTTGATGATAGGGAATTCGGCATCGGGAGAAAAACCAAAGTCTGGGTGTTGCTCCACACTTAAGTAATGTTCCATACATTGCCAACCACTTTCTTCGTCCGTTCCTAAAATAAAGCGAATTTTTTTCGTCACAGGCAATCCTAAGTCTCTAACAATTTTCAACGCATAGTAGGCAGCCATCCCTGGTCCTTTGTCGTCACTTGCACCACGTGCGTATACACGTCCGTCTTTCAAAATAGGTTCAAATGGGTGTGTATCCCATCCTGTTCCAACGGGCACAACGTCTACGTGCGCAAGAACACCTAAAATTTCATCGCCTTCTCCGTATTCCATATGTCCAGCGAGGTTACTAAAGTTTTTAACTGAAAACCCATCTCTTTTTCCCATTTCAAGAAACACCTCTAAGGCTTCTTTTGGTCCTGGTCCAACCGGCGCTTCCGCGGTTGCTTTTGCGTCGTCTCGTACACTGTCAATGCGAAGGAGGGTAAATAAATCCTTCAAAAAGTCATCTTTTCGTTTTGCTGCTTCTTGTTTCCAATCGATTGTTTGATTCGTCATCTCATTCTCCCCTTTTCTATGTACTATCTTTCTTATAGTACCACTTTTTTATTTTGATACCAAATACTTCTCCGAAAGTTTTCTCTATACAAAGCAGGGTTTTTCCTTTTATACTAGGACAAAGGAGAGACAAGAATGAAAAAAATAACGGATTTATCTGTTCGTCAGATACTTGTACCCCGCGCCCTTGAAAGCTACAAAGGAACCTTTGGGCACGTCTTGGTCGTTGCTGGAAATGAAGACATGGGAGGTGCTGCTATACTCGCTGCTTCTGCGGCTGTCTACAGTGGAGCAGGGGTTGTAACAACCGCTACGCATCCCTCAAACAAAGCCCCACTTCTTGCACGACTCCCTGAATCTCTTGTTGTATCTTGGGAAGACAAGCATGCTTTAGAGACGCAACTCAAAAAAGCAGACGTTGTCTTACTTGGACCAGGATTTGGAGTGGATGCTTTTGCGGCCCAACTCTTAAAAGAGTGCCTCCACTACCTTACCCCGGAACAACTTGTGATTTTAGACGGCGACGCCCTCACCTTAGTGGCCGAATCCCCTACTCTTCTACATGGATCCCGTCCTATTTTGACCCCACACCTTGGTGAGTGGAGACAATTAAGCGGCTTGCGCCCCGAGGAAGAAACCGTCCCCAAAAACAAAGAAATCGTCCGCACGTTAAACGCCGATGTCGTGCTAAAAAAGCACCGAACTGAAATCTATTTTGAAGACAACACATGGGAAAACCCACTCGGCAATCCTGGAATGGCCACAGGTGGAATGGGAGACGTCTTAGCAGGCATGATTGCGGGCTTCACCGCCCAATACGACGACAAAGAAAAAGCAACGTTAGCTGCGGTTTATCTACACAGTCGAATTGGCGAAGAATTGTTTAAAAAACAACACGTTACCCTTCCCTCTCAGATTGTGGCCCAGATTCCCTTTATCATGAAAAAATACCAATTTCAAAGATTGCCGATTCTCTAGGCAGAAGAAACAGAACGACATTTGAATCTCATCTATAAAAACAGGTATACTAAAGAAAACTTTTAGAAAGCAGTGACGTGTAGTGAATAAACAAAAAAAATGGACTGTTGTGCTTTTGAGCACCTTATTCTTGTTTGGGTGTGCATCGAACCAAACAAGCGAGGCTGATGTAGCCGATACAGCCACACAGCAGTCTTCTCTTTCTTCTCTAGCGGACATATCTAGTGAACAAGCAGAAGAAGAAGCCGAAGAAGAAACAGATATGCACATTGCGGAGGTAGAAGCTGAAACTGGGTTGCACGTTGTAGACAATCCTGAGAGCATGCTCGTCTATGTCAATAAAAAACGCAAATTACCTGACGGGTATGAACCAAACGATCTGGTTGTGCCAGATGTGCGTCATCGGTACGAAGCTGGACATATGGAGACAAAAATGCGAAAAGAAGCCGCAAATGCTTTGAAAAATCTGTTTGAAGGCGCCCAAGAGGATGGGTACGAGCTAATGACGATTTCTGGTTACCGGTCGTACGAACGCCAAAACACCATTTATACTAACCAAGTCAATGCATACGGTCTTGACTATGCCAATCAATATTCTGCTCGTCCTGGAACAAGTGAACACCAAACAGGTTTATCTATTGATGTGCGCTATGCAGATGATTCTAAGGAATCTAAATTGGAACAATCATTTGGAGACACCGATATGGGCATTTGGCTTGCGGAACATGCACATGAATACGGTTTTGTCATTCGCTACCCACGAGACAAAGAAGAAGTGACTGGATATAGTTATGAACCGTGGCACATTCGCTACGTTGGGGTAGACGTCGCCACAAAACTATATGCAGAAAACCTTACTCTAGAAGAATATTTTGGGTATGACCAGCACACTGCGCCAACAGACTAATTGAAAAAATGAAGGATGTGTACATGACCATGCGTCAAAAAGGGATTTATCTTCTTGCGGGCATTCTAGGATTTATTGCATCTTATTTTGCGTTAATCTGGCTGTTTTTTGTCAGCTTTGCTTTTTTGTTGCTGATGATTTTGAGTGATCGACCAAAAGAAAGTACGCCAAACAATCCAGTTCATTCTCATCGACAACACCAAGCTCACCAGCGTTTAACTGTAGCAGGCTTTGCTTTTTTATTCGGAGCCACAGCTGCGTTTATTTTGAAGTTTTCCATCCTTGGTTTTGGTTAACCATTCACTATCCAAGTCAACTTGTTTTATAAAAAAACTGTCTCTATATATAAAATAGACAAAGAAAAAAGCGACTGAATTTATTCAGTCGCTTTTAGCATCTCTATTTCCTCTGTTGTTAACGCTCTGTATTCCCCCAAAGACAATTGAGAATCTAGTGTCAAAGGCCCCATGCTCATCCGCTTCAAGTACGTCACTTCTTTTCCAACAGCTTGGAACATTCGTTTGACTTGATGAAATTTGCCTTCATGAATCTTCAATTCGATGTGAGAGGTTTGTGCATCTTCGTCAACCGACACAATGGTTAAGTCCGCTGGCATCGTTTCATACCCATCCTCTAACGTAACCCCTGCTTTAAAAGCTTCTTTATCGGCTTCTGTGACTATGCCTGCAATCTCAGCCATATAGACCTTGTCTACTTTTCTTCTTGGAGACAACAACCGATGCGACAAACCGCCATCATTTGTCAACAACAGCAAACCCTCTGTATCAATGTCCAACCGTCCAGCTGGGAAGGGTTCTTGAATGGTGTCTTGTGGCTCTAACAAGTCTAAAACAGTATCGTGCATCGCATCTTCTGTGGCACTGATCACACCAGGTGGTTTGTTCATCATGTAATAAACAAACTCTTGGTATTCAATTCGAGCTCCATGTACCTCAACAATATCGTGATCAGGATCCACGTGCACTTTTGGGTTTTTAACCACATCTTGATTGACAGTAACAATGCCATCTTTTAATAATTTCTTGACTTCTTTTCGTGTTCCAAGTCCACTATGTGCTAACAATTTATCAATTCTCAGTCGAATTCCCCTCCGTTTCAATCTCTTATCTGAGACAATCTCGTTCTAGTTAGCTACGATATTGACTAGCTTCCCTGTGATGACAATCATTTTACGAATTGTTTTACCTGCGAGATGTTCTTGTATCTTTGAATCATCCAGAGCTAGTTTTTCTAATTCAGCATCTGTAATGGTACGTGAGACAGTCGCTTTAGAACGAACTTTCCCATTTATTTGGAAAACAACCGTTGTAGTATCTTCTACTAGCAAATATTCTTCATATGTTGGCCACGGTTCATAGCTAATGCCCGTTGTAAGACCCGTAATTCGTGCCCACAACTCTTCGGCAATGTGTGGAGCAACGGGAGCAAGTAACTTGAGGAAACCCTTAATATACTCGACTGGCAACGCGTCGGCTTTGTAGGCTTCATTTGTGAAGACCATGAGTTGCGAAATTGCTGTGTTAAAGCGCAGTCCTTCAAAATCTTCGGTCACTTTTTTCACGGTTTGGTTGTAGACAATATCCAATGTGTGGTCATTAAATGTCGTGATGCGGTCCCGGACCTGTTCGTCTTCATCCATAAGCAAACGCCACACGCGATCCAAGAATTTACGCGATCCTTCTAGCCCGTCTTCACTCCAAGCAGCAGATCCTTCTAGAGGCCCCATAAACATTTCGTACACCCGCAATGTGTCGGCTCCGTATTTGTCAACTACATCATCTGGATTGACTACGTTCCCTTTTGATTTAGACATTTTTTCATTGTTCTCGCCTAAAATCATTCCTTGGTTAAACAAGTGTTGAAAAGGTTCCTTCGTTGGAACAAGTCCTAAATCATATAAAAATTTATGCCAGAAACGTGCATACAATAAATGCAACACAGCATGTTCGGCTCCTCCAATATAGAGGTCTACCGGCATCCACGTTTTTATCTTGTCGACATCAGCAAGTGCATTGGTATTGTGTGGATCCGTAAAGCGAAGGAAATACCATGAACTTCCAGCCCACTGTGGCATGGTATTTGTGTCTCGTTTCCCTTTCATGCCCGTTTCAGGATCCACAACATTGACCCATTCGGTGATGTTGGCTAACGGCGATTCGCCAGTCCCACTTGGATGAATGTTGTCTGTTTTTGGAAGACGCAGTGGCAACTCTTCTTCAGGTAACACACTCATGGTGCCATCTTCCCAATGAATAACCGGAATTGGCTCACCCCAATAACGTTGGCGAGAAAACAACCAGTCACGCAAGCGGTAACTGACTTTTGCTTGACCACAATTGTTTTCTTCTACCCATTCGTTCATGCGGATGATGGCGTCTTCAGTAGATAATCCGTTTAAGAAGTCTGAATTGATCAAGTGCCCTTCCCCTGTGTACGCTTCTTTGTCTATTTGTCCTCCCTCTACTACTGGAAGAATGTCTAAATCAAATGTTTGCGCAAATTCAAAATCTCGTTGATCGTGAGCTGGCACGGCCATGATGGCACCTGTTCCATATGAAGCAACCACATAATCTGCAATCCAAATGGGCATTTCGCGTCCGTTGGCAGGGTTTATGGCGTAGGCACCTGTAAAGACGCCTGTTTTTTCTTTGCTTAAATCGGTACGTTCCAATTCTGACTTTAACGCTGTTTTTTCTTGATACGCCTTGATGGCTTCTTTTTGGGAATCAAGGGCGATACGATTGACAAGCGGGTGGTCTGGCGCTAAGACAGCGTATGACGCACCAAACAATGTATCTGGACGTGTCGTAAAGACTGTAAAGGTTTCAGATGTATCTTTGACTTGAAACACAATATCTGCTCCTTCAGACTTTCCAATCCAGTTGCGCTGCATATCTTTAATACTCTCAGGCCAATCCACTTCTTCTAAGTCTTCGAGGAGTCGATCCGCATACGCTGTTATTTTCAACATCCATTGTCTCATTGGTTTACGGTAAACAGGGTGGCCTCCACGTTCACTTTTTCCGTCGATAACTTCTTCGTTGGCAAGCACGGTCCCTAGAGCCGGACACCAGTTAACCGCTACTTCTGCTTCATATGCCAATCCTTTTTCATATAATTTTGTAAAAATCCATTGAGTCCACTTGTAATATTCTGGGTCAGTTGTATTGATTTCTCTGTCCCAATCATAACTAAACCCTAATGAGTTGATTTGGCGTTTAAACGTTTGGATGTTTTTTTCTGTAAATTCTGCTGGGTCATTTCCTGTATCCAATGCATACTGTTCTGCAGGCAGTCCGAATGCATCCCACCCCATTGGATGCAAAACGTTCAATCCTTGCGCACGTTTCATCCGTGCCATAATATCTGTGGCAGTATATCCTTTTGGATGCCCCACATGTAACCCTTGTCCAGAAGGATAAGGAAACATGTCAAGCGCAAAATAATGCTCTTTTTCGGGATCGGTACCTGTTTTAAATGTTTGTTTCTCTTTCCAATAACGTTGCCATTTTTGTTCAATCTCATGATGATTAAAACTCATAATTTTCTCCCTCTTCCTGTTCATTCTTAAAATAAAAAAGCCCGTGAACACTCCTAAATAAAAAGGGTTTCACAGGGCGTGATAGACGCGGTACCACCTATGTTTTTCTGTCTTGAGACAGACTCTTTGTCGGTAACGCAGACAGACGTTTTTGCTTACTCAATTTCAGCAAAAAAACTCTAAGATGAGTTCACCTGTCTTTTTTGCACATTCACACCACCCATGTGCTCTCTTTCAAAAAAAGTCAGATTACTGGTTCTTTTCAATGTTTATTCTTTATTTAAATATGACTCCAATATAGGTACCCTTAGTTTAACAAATTTGATCTTATTGAGCAATCTTTTCTAAAAAAGAGGCTTGTTGAGTAAACTTGCATACATGTTTGAAGTCTTTTCGCTCTTCTTATCAAAGATTTATGGGTACTTCTATTCTAAAAAAACCCTTGAAAGAAAATTCTTTCAAGGGGTGTGTCTAGTATTTTAATGTGTTCCCAACAAATATTAAATCAGAACGCAAATTGTTGAGTCGTTTTAGAGCCGAAA
>CAYZZA010000017.1:11017-25138 GCA_964482685.1 uncultured Carnobacteriaceae bacterium | reverse complement strand
TGGCTAAACGCGGCGGACTGTAAATCCGCTCCCTAAGGGTTCGAGAGTTCGAATCTCTCCCCCTCCATTAGAAAATAGAATAGAACTATAGGGATATAGTTTAATGGTAAAACGAAGGTCTCCAACACCTTTGATGTGGGTTCGACTCCTGCTATCCCTGTGTAACACCAATATTTAACTTATGGCGATTGTGGCGAAGTGGTTAACGCACCTGGTTGTGGTCCAGGCATTCGTGGGTTCGAACCCCATCAGTCGCCCTTTTATTGGGCTATCGCCAAGCGGTAAGGCAGCGGGTTTTGATCCCGTCATTCCCAGGTTCGAATCCTGGTAGCCCAGTTTTCAGTTAAGACTATTATCGTATAATGGCGGTATAGCCAAGTGGTAAGGCAAAGGTCTGCAACACCTTCACCACCGGTTCAAATCCGGTTACCGCCTTATTCCTTTTTCTGAAACATTTAGCCGGCGTGGCGGAACAGGCAGACGCGCTGGACTCAAAATCCAGTGTCCGTAATAGGACGTGCCGGTTCGAACCCGGCCGCCGGTATACTAAAGAGTTGACAACTTTTGTTGTTAGCTCTTTCTTTTTGTGTTGAAGGAGCTAACAACATCCTTTAGTGAGATACCACCAGTTGAATGTTTAGGATGGCTAAGACACTAGTTCAACGCTCTGTGACAAGCTCTTTATCCGGTGACGTTTGACTTGTTGAACGTATGTAGAGATAGAAAACAGTTGAGAGAAAGCAGTATTCAGTATAAACTAGAGAAGTACCTACCATTTAAAGGAGGAAGATAAACGTGGCAACAAACCGAACAAAAAAAGAAAAACCTAAAAATCATTTTGGATTAGGAATGGTCTTAGGTGCAGCGGTCGGGTATGTCGTATCTTATTTCACTGCATCCCAAGCTGGAAGTGAACTTCAAGAAGAATTGGCACGAAAAGCACAAGCCTGGAAAGAAATCGGACAAAATGCTGTACATGACTTGAAAGAATCGATTAAAGAGGACACATACAAAGAACCTGTGCCCAAAGAAAATATACCGGAACCTTTTGAAATTCTGGATGATAGCATTCAAGAGGGCATTGTCTTGGTTCAAACAAATGAGTATATCGTAAACAGCACGGACGACTCAGAACAGCCTCTTTCATAAACAAAAGTTTCTGTTTTGAAAAAGTCTCATGAAGAAGAGCTGTGTTGAACGTGGACTGATTAGATTGTGCAGTCGAAGAGTATTTACTTATATGGAACTCGGCAAGTCAAGTAGATAAAGCGAGGGAAAATCATCTGTGTTCTCTCCTATGTTTTCTGTATTGGAAAATAGAAGGAGTGGGCATAGATGCTTTTTTTACATATATACACCTTTTTTATTTCAAGAAAAAGAACTTTGGTGAGAAGATGAAAACAAGGAGACACGCTTTCTCACTAAGAACAATGTCAACTGCGCGGAACGAACAAATGATGCGCAGCAGAGAAGAAAGGGCGTTTTCAGAGAATGAAGAAAATATTAGTATTAGGAGGAACCCGTTTCTTCGGCGAAAAAGCAATTGAAAAACTGCTAAACAGTGGTCACTCGGTTACGATTGCGACCCGTGGATACGCAGAGCACCCATTTGGCGATCGAGTCCATCATATTGTGGTTGATCGAACCGATCCGACGCACCCAGGGTGGGACGAAATTCGCGAAACATACTGGAATGCGGTCTTTGACAATATTTGTTTTACAAAAGAAGAAGCAGAGATTGCTATGGCAAAATTTGTGGCTTGTACAGATTATTACTTGTTGACGAGCACATTGGCTGTCTACGAAGGAACTAAGGATGGCTATGCGGAAAATGATTTTAATCCCTATATGTACCCGATTGATCCATCAAAAGAAGTCACGTATGGAGAAGGAAAACGTCAAGCAGAGGCTGTGTTTTCACAAAAAAGTGGCTTTCGTTTAGGAATCCTTCGCTTGCCAATTGTACTAGGCACAGAAGACTATACAAAACGGTTGCATACATATATAGATGCCGTAGAAAACAATGAAGAAATCCGGATAGAAAATCCTGAAGCCAAAATTAGTTTTATAAAAGCCACCGACGCTGCGGCAGTCATCCATTGGATGTTAGCCGAGGAAAAAACAGGACCTTACAATGCAAGTTCTGTTGACCAACTGTCCTTGAGCCAGTTTATTGAGTTGGTGGAAACAGAGCTCCAAAAAGAGGCCAAAGTGACCTATTATGCCCAAGAGCCACCACTTTCACCGTTTAGCCTCAAGAAGCATACATACTTGAAGGTATTGAAACGAGTAGAAACTATCATGGAGTACCCAACGCTAGACTCGTGGCTACCGGCATTGGTGCGCGAGTTAGCTACATCACGCACAAAGGATTGAACTTATGAAGAAAAAAGACGCTGCACTGCTTTTTTTGACGGAACATTTGTCTTTATTTAGATGTCCCGTCTGTCAAAAAGACTTTCAACACGTCTCAAACGCGGGACCTGTCTGCAAAAAGGGGCACTCGTTCGATGTGTCTAAAAAGGGAACCGTGCATTTTTTGTTAAAATCATCCAAAAATGACTATGGGCACGAAATGCTTGCGTATAGACAAAAGATGATGGTGTATGGCTTGTTTGACCCCATTCTACAAAACATAAGGGGAAAAATACAAACTCCTTCTGGACCTGTGTTAGATGTCGGCTGTGGGGAAGGCACCCATTTGTCAAAATTATCGGCCCTTGGTTTAGATGGTCCCAAAATAGGGTTTGACATTTCGAAAGAAGGGATTCAACTGGCTGCGGCTTCCTCTCCAAATCCATTTTGGTGTGTAGCCGATTTGTCACAGTCCCCGTTTGGAACAACCCAATTTAGCACAATTTTAAATATCTTGTCTCCTTCTCACTACAGTGAGTTTCATCGTTTATTAGCCAAAAATGGCCAGCTGATCAAAGTAGTTCCAGAAGAAAATTATTTGATTGAACTTAGACAGGCTTTTTATGAAAATGAAGACAAGAAAGAATATTCCAATCAAGATGTCGTTGCACGTTTTGCCGAAGAATTTCCAACATACGACATTGAACGCGTAACTTATGTCTTGGAAGTGCCGGAGACACACAAGGAAGCCCTCATGAATATGACGCCACTGTCTTGGAATGTCTCAGATGACGTACGGGCTGCTTATTTAGAAGAAGGCCCAAACACTGTCACGATCGATGTATTGATCCTATGTGCAAAAAAGATCTAACTTTCCTTTTTTAGAATTCTTTTTTCAGAAAACTTGAATGTATCTAGCTATTATGGTATGATAATCTGTACAAAGCTGCTTTGGTCCATTTGTTTTTATCAGATTTCCATCAGAAGCTGATAAAAATAAATGTTTTCTTAAAGGCTTCATTAACGTATCGCTTCGCAGTGCTTGACACCGAAGTGATGCGTTTTTTTATTGTTTTTTATGCACCAAATCACATCTCACTTAACAAAAGGAGTAGACACACATGACAAACCACATTGCACTTTTCGAACCCGTTATTCCAGCCAATACAGGCAATATCGCACGAACGTGTGCCGCCACAGATACTGTTTTGCATTTAATCGAACCACTAGGTTTTAAAACAGACGACAAACATTTAAAAAGAGCAGGGCTTGATTATTGGGAGTCTGTAGAAATTGTGTACCATCAAAACTTGCCCGCTTTTGTAGAGTATGTCGAACAAATCGGTGGACAGATGTATCTCATCTCCAAATTTGCCAACCAGACCTATACCGATCAGACATATACAGATAATGCGACGGATTATTTTTTCTTATTTGGAAAAGAAACCACCGGACTTCCAGAACCCTTTATGCGTGAGCATGCGGAAAAGTGTCTACGGATACCGATGGATGACACCCATGTGCGCTCATTGAATTTATCCAATACCGCGGCGATTTTGATTTATGAAGCACTCCGCCAACAAGATTTTGGGCAGTTAGAAAAAACACACCATTATCCACAAGATAAGTTGGATTAACCCTCTCTTGCGAAGAACGAATGAACAAAAAGACTCCTTTTGTTTATTGTACCTGTTTACGAAACACGGTACACTTTACATTGGTAGTGCTTACACAAAAAGAAAGACCGCGCAAGGAGATACGTGCGTACTGAGGTGAAGAGATGAAACAAATTTATGAACAATTAGGTCCTTTTTTTCGTGAACACAAAAAAAGATACATTGTGGCGTTATCTGGGTTAATACTCGAGACGTTGCTGGTTTTGGTTCCACCGTATCTCATCGGCCTATTGATTGATGAGATATATACTGGCACATTGACATCAAGTCGGTTGACAATGTTGACTGGAGTTTTTTTAGCTGTTATTGTGCTTGCATATATCATTAGTTACGTATGGGGATTTTTGTTGTTTGGAGGTTCTCGTTTGCTCGCAAAGCAGTTGCGCACGCAGTTAATGGATCACTTTTTAACAATGAAAGCCGCGTTTTATGAAACATTTACTACAGGAGATTTAATGGCTCGTGCCACAAATGACCTAGATGCCATCTCTGAAATGGCTGGCTATGGTGTGATGGTGATGTTGGACTCCACTGTCTTTTTAGGTGCCATTATGCTCATCATGGTTGGCTCTGTTTCAGCAAAATTGGCACTCGTAAGCTTGTTGCCTATTCCAATCTTGGCCTATATGCTAAAAGTTTTGGGCGATAAAGTTAACGTTCGATACAAAGCGTCTCAAGATGCGTTTGCGTCCATTAATGACGAAGTACTGGAATCAGTGGAAGGTGTACGAGTCATTCGTGCGTATAGGCAAGAAAATGCCATGCAAGCGTCTTTTGAGACCAAAACAAGCGACGTATACGAAAAAAATATCCAAGTTGCTGAAATCAACTCGACGTTCCAACCGCTGATTACCCTTTTTCTTGGTGTAAGCTATGTCTTTGCGTTTGGTTACGGTGCACTCCTTGTGTCACGAGGTGAATTGTCACTAGGGAAACTGGTGTCTTTTCAAGTGTATTTAAGCATGATTGTATGGCCCGTTCAATCGATTGGAGAATTATTGAACTTGGTACAACAAGGAAGAGCTTCGCTAGATCGAGTGATGGCTGTTCTTGCTGGAAGCGATCAGATGGACGCAGGTGGGGTGGGCACCTTGACAGGAGAGCCCACAGTCACGTATACAGACGTCGCGTTTCAGTATCCCTCTTCGGATACGCTTAGCTTGGACCACATTTCTTTCCATGTGAAAAAAGGACACACAATTGGCATTGTTGGAAAAACCGGCAGCGGCAAAACGACGTTGATTCGCCAATTGTTGCGGCAGTATCCTTTAGGAACGGGTACGATTAAATTCGCAGATCAAGACATTCATACTGTCAAAGAAGCCTACTTGCATAGTCGGATTGGCTATGTCCCACAAGAGTCCATCTTGTTTTCGCGGTCTATTCGTGACAATATATTGTTTGGAAAACCGGATGCGACAGACGCGGAATTGATGGAGGCAATTCGAGGAGCCTCTTTCCAAAAAGACATTGACCGAATGCCTGAAGGGATTCATACCTTAGTAGGTGAAAAAGGAGTGGCTCTTTCTGGAGGCCAAAAACAACGTATTTCGATTGCACGTGCGTTGTTGAAAGATCCTGATGTGCTGATTTTGGATGATACCTTATCTGCGGTTGATTCCGAAACCGAAAAAAACATTGTCGAGTATATTCAACAGATTCGACAAGGCAAAACAACCCTTATTACCACACACCGGTTATCGGCTATTCACCATGCAGACTGGATTCTGGTGATGGAAGACGGGCAGATTAAAGAAGAGGGCACACACGCTCAACTCGTGCAACAAGCAGACAGTTGGTACCGTGCCCAATATATGAGACAGCAATTGAAAGAAGAGGTGTAAGATGAAAAACCTCAAACAGACACTTATGTATACACGAAAAAAGAAAGGAGTATTTATCAGCGGATTTCTTTTGCTTTTGATATCGGTAGTGACCGATTTGATTCGACCATTTTTGATTCAAACAGTACTAGACGATGTGATCATTCCATCTGTCACGGGTTCATTGGCTGTGTCTTTTTTGTGGACGTTGTTGGCGAGTTTTTTGGCCTTAACCATTGTGGCAGCTGCAGGTCGGTATGTGAGTTTTTTGTTGTTAACCAAAGGTGCCAACAGTATCGTCAAACAAATGCGAGACGACTTGTATGAGCATGTGCAACAGTTGCCTATTCGTTATTTTGATGATTTGCCCGCTGGAAAAGTGGTTTCACAAATTACCAATGATACTGAACAGTTGCGTATCTTTTATGTAGTATTTTTTGGACAAGTACTCCCAAACCTTGTCTACATTATAGGAATCTACATGGCTATGCTTAGAATCAATGTAGTCTTTGGCGTTGTTGCACTTATCTTAGTGCCTATTTTTTGGGCATGGTCGCATATATATCAAAAATATGCGCAGGTATACACAGTGAAACTTCGCGAATTAATTGGAGACATCAATGCAAAATTAAATGAATCTATTCAAGGCATGTCGATTATTCAGTCCTTCCAGCAGGAAACGCACATTCGAAAAGAATTTTCCGATGTCAATGAAGAATGGTACATGTATAGCGATAAATTTATCAAGTTGGATTCTCTCGCTGCTTGGAGTTTTGTCAGTTCGTTGAAAAATGTAGCGTTGGTGTTTTTATTGGTCACCATTGGAATCGGCACCATGGAGGGGACGTTTATAGTGAGCGTAGGGGTGTTGTATTTAATGGTCGATTATACAACCCGCTTATTCAACCCCATTCAAGGAATTATCAACCAATGGGCCTATCTCCAACAAGCACTGACCTCTGCGGGTCGTGTGTTTGAATTGATGGCGGTTCCTATAGAAAAAGAAGAAACAGCTTCTTTTTCAGGAACAAGAGGAGACGTTGTATTTGAAGATGTCTCCTTTGCATACGAAGCGGATACCTATGTACTTCATTCCATTTCTTTTACAGCAAAAAAAGGGCAAACAATTGCGCTAGTTGGGCACACCGGTTCGGGCAAGAGTTCCATCATGAATTTATTGTTTCGATTTTACGATCCAACAAGAGGGCGGATTACGGTTGATGGAGTAGATATCACGCAAGTCTCTCGAAAGAGTGTGCGAGAGCAAATGGGCATTGTCCTTCAGGACCCCTATTTATTCAAAGGTACATTAGGGTCCAACATTCGTTTAGGCGAGCAGAGTATTTCTGACGAGACTATTCTCGAAGCGTTGCGTGCGGTAGGTGGTGAGGCACTCTTGTCACAGTTTCCAGGGGGATTGGATCACCCTGTTGTAGACAAAGGCAGCACATTGTCATCGGGACAACGCCAACTCATTTCGTTTGCGCGTGCGCTGGCGTTTGATCCTACCATCTTAATCTTGGATGAAGCCACGTCTCACATCGATACAGAAACAGAAGAGCTGATTCAACATGCGATGGATGTAGTCAAAAGAGGGCGGACTACGTTCGTGATTGCGCACCGCTTGTCGACTATCCAACATGCAGATGTGATTTTGGTGCTTGAAAAAGGGCGGATTGTGGAACAAGGGACGCATACCGCATTGATGCGCCAAAACGGACAATATGCGCACATGTTTCGTACGCAAGCAGAAAAAAGTGCGTAGCACATTTTTCTGTCCTTTCGCTTTCTATATACCAAATACCCAGAACGTCCACACAACTATCTACACAAAAAAGAAGTCGTCTCCTGTAATTGATACAGGAGACGACTTCTTTTTTTTGCTTAGTAAAACGAATTTTTATAAAGTGCTGGAGTATAGAAAGCTCTACTTTAGACAGACTTTATTCTATTATAGAGCCTCGAAGAGGAAGTGCTTCTTTTTAGCATGGAAAAAAGTGTCTAGAATTACATTTTATCTGGTGCTTGGACCCCTAGAAGACGTAAATCTTCTTTCAGGATTTCAGTAACTGCAAATACAAGAGCCAAGCGTGCTTCTTTTTCTTCGTGTTCTTCTAGTACGCGGACATTGGCATACAACTTGTTGAATGCTTGTGAAAGGTGCAAGGCATGCTTGGCAATGTACGACGGCTCAAACTTGGAAAATGCTCGTTCGATTGTTTGGGGGAATTCTTGAATCAGTTTAATGACATCCCAACTATAGGCATCTGTAAGGGTGTATGCATCAGAAGGGAGGAAAGACTCTTTTCCTGCTTTACGCAAGATGCTCAATGCACGTGCACGGCTATATTGGACGTATGGGCCTGTTTCACCTTCAAACTGGACTACTTCTTCAATCGTGAAGTCAAAGTTGTTTAGACGGTCGTTTTTCAAGTCATGGAAAACGACTGCTCCTACACCAACTTGTTCTGCGATTTCATCTTTGTTTTCCAAGTCAGGATTTTTCCCACTGATTTGATCTTTGGCTTGTTGGACGGCTTCGTTGAGTACGTCCTCTAGTAGAACAACTTTTCCTTTGCGGGTAGACAATTTCTTTCCACCTTGGGTAATTAACCCGAACGGAACGTGGTGAATGGTGTCTGCCCAATCATAGTCCATTTCTTTTAAGACTGCTTTTAATTGTTTGAAGTGGTTGGATTGTTCATTTCCTACAACATAAAGAGAAAGAGGGAAATCGTATCGTTTCTTTCTGTATAAAGCAGCGGCTAAATCTCGTGTCATATACAATGTAGCACCATCTGACTTTTTGATGAGTGCAGGATTCAAATCATAGTCGTCTAATTTGACGATTTGGGCTCCCCGTTCGGTGGTTAAGATGTTTTTCTCTTCTAAAAGAGTGACGATTTCATCCATTTTATCGTTGTAGAAAGCTTCGCCGTTATAGGAATCAAATGTGATGCCCAAACGATTGTAAATACGCTGGAACTCATGGAGGGATTCTGTTTTGAACCAAGTCCACAAATGAATTGCTTCTTCGTTACCAGATTCAAGCAGCTTAAACCAATAGCGGGCTTCATCTTCTAGATCTGTATCTGTTTCAGCTTTGTCATGAAACTCCACATACAAGCGCAAGAGTTCTTTGATTGGGTTGGCCTTGACTGCTTCTTCCAATCCCCATTTTTTGTAGGCTACAATCAATTTACCAAATTGAGTTCCCCAATCGCCTAGGTGGTTGATTTTAACAGGTGTATACCCCATTTTGCGGGAAATTTCCGCCAAGGCGTTTCCAATCACAGTCGAACGCAAGTGACCCATAGACATCGGTTTGGCGATGTTTGGGGACGACATGTCGATAGGGAGCTGAGCGCCTTTTCCATGATCATGGCTCCCATAGGCAGCTCCTTTTTGGAGCACATCGTTTAGCACTTCTTTGCTAATTTGTGGTTGATTCAAGAAAAAGTTTAAGTAGGGCCCTACAACTTGACTGTCCGCAATATAAGGTGAGACTACTTTTTCGGCCAACTCTTGGGCAATCACCGGGGGAGCCTTTCGAAAAACTTTCGCAAGTTGGAATGTGGGGAAGGCCAAATCACCATAGTCTGCAAATTTTGGTTTTTCAAGCAACTGTGTAATTTCTTCAAGGGTTAACGCCTCGTTCAAATGGGCGTGTAAAGCTTGCGCCACTGGGTACAAATAATCCATGTCATTTCCTCCTCGTACAAATGGGTGTTTCTTGAATAAATAGTGATACATAAAGATTAAATAATGATAAATAAAAAGATACGTAAAATAAAAAATAAATCGAAAAAACACGAAAAAATTAAAGAACGTATGTCTGGTAATGTCCAGATTCAAACCTTGTCAGGACAACCTTTGGCGCTTTTTTTGTGCATAGAATCGTTAGAAGTATAGCAAAGGAATGTGAGAAATTCAATGACGCTTTTTTATAAATATATAGAAAGTGATAAGGTTTGTCATGGAAGTTTGAGAAAAAAAACGGTATAATGCATAACAATATAATGAGTCGATTGAATCTACCTTCATTCGATTGCAACTACCATAAAACGAGGTGAAAAAATGAAAAAGGTAGAACGACAACTTTTGATTAAACAATTAATTCTCACGCACACTATCGCCACTCAAGAAGAGCTATTGGGCTATTTGCTAGACGAAGGGGTCCATGCGACACAAGCGACTATTTCTCGAGACATAAAAGAACTCAACCTTATCAAAACGCCTGATGCTAAAGGTGGAACAAAATACACGTTGTACCACCATCAACCGTTAAGCACAGATGAAAAACTAAAAGCAACGTTGGCTGATATTTCCTTAAAATTTACGCAAATTGAATTTATGAACGTTTTGACAACCATTCCAGGAAATGCACATGTGATTGGCGCATTATTAGATCAACTGGAAATGGATGAGATTGTCGGCACAGTCGCAGGAAATGACACAATCATGATTTTATCCGCAACTCCTGAACAGGCCCAACACGTACATGACTATTTAAGCCCCTATATGAATCTTGAAGAATAATCTATTCTTCAAGATTTTTTTGTCTTTTATTCAAAGAAAGCAACTTATTCTTGTTCAGACTTTCCTGTCCAAATCCATTCACGACCATCTTGTTTAAGCAACTCAATGCTAGGTAGGGGCCCCATGGAGCGGCTAGGGTACATGGGCAGCTCTACGGACTCCTCATCCCATACACGGCGAATAGGGTCGACATATTTCCACGAAGCGGCCACTTCTTCCCAATGCGCAAAGTTTGTTGGATCGCCATTCAGACTGTCTAAAAACAATTTTTCATACGCTTCGGGCACGTGTGCTTGCTCTTTATCCGAGATATAATGGGTCAGTTTTTCTGAATGCAAGGACAGTCCTGGTCCGATTTCTTTGGTCGTCATTTGGAACGTCCACCCTTGTTTTGGATCAAGATGCAAAGTCAACACGTTTTGCGGGCAGCCTTCTTTGACATACAAACAATGGGCATCTTTTTTAAAGACAATGTCCACGCGGGCTGTTTTGCTTTGAAGTCGTTTTCCGGTGCGAATGTAGAAGGGTACACCTGTCCAGCGCTCGGTGTCAATGGTAATTTTACCAGCTACAAAGGTTTCGGTTGTCGATGTGGAATCCACCTGGTCTTCTTGGCGATATGCACGCAACTCAAGTGCTTCGTTAGCGGCATATTGTCCACGAATAAAGTTTTGGCGAACGGCTTTTGCGCCTGAAACAGGCGTAAGGGCGTTTAACACCGTAATCTTTTCATGTCGAATAGCTTCGGCATCCATTGTTGCAGGGGGCTCCATCGCAAGCAGCGCAATCAGTTGTAAAATATGGTTTTGGACCATGTCTTTGAGTGCCCCAGTGTGGTCATAAAACCCGCCTCTTTCTTCCACGCCCAAAGACTCACTCAACGTCACTTGAATGTTGTCAATAAAGTGGTGGTTCCAAATGGAACCAAGTAGAGGATTGGACAAGCGCATGGGCAAAATGGTCTGCACCATTTCTTTGCCTAAATAGTGATCGATACGGTAAATTTGGTTTTCCTCAAATGAACATCGAATGTCTTTGTTTAGCGTAACAGCTGATTCATAATCTTGCCCAAAAGGCTTTTCAACCACAACTCGGTTGAATCCAGTGTCTGAAAACAAATGCTCAGACTTGATGTATGCAGCAATCATTCCAAAGAAGCTAGGGGACATCGCAAAATAAAAGAGACGGTTGCCTCCTAAGTTGTATTCACTGTCTAACTGGTCGCTCGCTTTTTTTAACTGTGTGTATTGGTCACGATTTGTGACATCATGAGATTGGTACCTAAAATGAGAGGAAAACAAACGGGCACTTTCTTCAGATACTTGAATATCTGCAATCGATGCGCGCACCACTTCTTCGTAATGAGCATTGGACCACTCACGACGCGCAGTTCCTATGACGGCAAAGTGCTCATGCAAATATCCTTCTTTGAACAAACGATACAAAGAAGGATACAATTTACGCTTTGCTAAGTCTCCTGTTGCACCAAAGATAATAAACAATGCTTTTTTTTCTTCTACCATATGATTCCCTCATTTCGTTCATTCCAGCCACTGAAGTGGTTGGTGATATCCTTCCTTATTGTACGTTGGATTTACGTCGGATTCAACCTCTGGAAAAAGTAGTTTGACTCTAATTCGCTCGGGTCAGTTTATTCGTGGACCGAAACGTGTTAAACTATAGAGGCTACACGAGAAAAAAGAGGTGAAAGTATGAGTCATCCATTTAACCAATTTAATTTACAGCCTTATTTGATACATGCTGTCGATGAAATTGGCTTTAAGGAACCAACAGATATTCAAGCACAAGTCATTCCTGTAATTCAACAAGGCAGAAGTGTCATCGGACAATCTCAAACGGGATCTGGAAAGTCCCACGCATTCTTATTGCCTATCATGGACAAAATTGATCCAGATAAACAAGAAGTGCAAGCTGTGATTACCGCCCCAAGTAGAGAACTTGCTGAGCAATTGTATGAAAAAGCACTTGAGCTAGCCAGTTACTCGGATAAAGAGATTGTTGTACAAAGTTATGTTGGAGGGACAGAAAAATCCCGCCAAGTTGACAAACTCGCTGTCAAACAACCACATATTGCAATAGGAACACCTGGACGTTTGTACGATTTGATCGACGAAAACGCTCTAAAAGTATACAAATCCGGTGTTTTTGTCGTAGATGAAGCAGATATGACGCTAGACATGGGCTTTTTGGAAGAAGTCGACAAAATGGCGTCACGTCTGCCAGACTCTCTTCAGATGCTCGTCTTTTCAGCGACGATCCCTGAAAGTCTACAACCATTCTTGCGAAAGTATATGGACAATCCGGTGATGATTGAATCTGGTACTAAGCAAGGCTTGTCAGATACTGTCGAGAACTGGTTGATTTCAACCCAAGGCAGAAACAAATTGAATTTGGTGTATGAGGTCTTAACGATGGGACAACCGTTCCTAGCGTTGATTTTCCTTAACACAAAATCAAACGTGGACGAGATGGCCAAAGGATTGAAAGAAAAAGGGTTGAAAGTAGCGAAAATCCATGGAGACATCGAACCACGTGAAAGACGCCGTGTAATGAAACAAATTCAAAACATGGAGTACCAATATGTAGTTGCTACGGATTTAGCTGCACGTGGAATCGATATTGAAGGCGTGTCTCATGTGGTTAACGTTGAAATCCCACGAGATTTGTCATTTTTTATTCACCGATCTGGTCGAACCGGACGAAATGAAATGAGTGGAATTGCCATTACATTTTATGAACCTGGGGAAGAAAAACAAATCGAAGAATTAGAAAAAATGGGTCTTGTATTCCAACCAAAAACCATTCAAAAAGGTGAAGTAGTGGATACGTATGACCGCAAACGACGCGAACAACGAAAAGACAAAGGCAAAGGGGACGCCTTTGACACCGAACTTCACGGTATGCGTGTCAAAGCCAAGAAAAAAGTCAAACCTGGCTACAAGAAAAAAATTCAGTACCATGCAGATAAAAAGAAACGCAAGCAAAAACGAAACGATTGAAACTGAGACGATGAAATACTCATGAATTAAATAAGCACGTTTTATGGAGTAGAGGCATCTACTCTTTTTTTGTCTAAACTTATCTATACGACCGAACCGATACACTTGAATGGCTTTCGTCTTACAGCGATGGTTCTGACTTTAAAGAGTATGGCAGTATTTGATGCATATTTGTCCGCACTCGCATACGGTAATGATAAAATAGAAAATAGAAAATAGAAAATAGAAGAACCTCTTCTCGGTGGTTCTTTTTGTGTTTTTATATTTAACGAGCAGGTGGGATAAACGTAAACGAAGAAGAGAAGTCGGCAATGAAGCTGCTAGGCATAAAAAAACCTCTAACAGGCAGACATTTAGGTCTACGAGTGAGAGGATAAGTTTTTTATTCGTTTCCCTTTTTGGGACCGGACGGCATCATCGGTTTGAGCGCCAACATGAAAAGCACCATAATGACAAGCCCTTTTGCTTCTAGTTGAAAAATGGGGGTAATCCCCACAAATTCTAGTAAGGCAAAAAAGACTGTTGGCAAGGTGGAAGCAACCATCACAATCTTCCACGTGTCACTAAATTTGTGACGCATGCCCATTAAGGTCGAGTAGATGTTTGCGAACAAGGTGTAAATCAACAATTCGATGAGGAGATTCAGCAAGACAAAGCTCCAAAAAAAGAGTCCAAAGACAACCGCAGACAGTCCGCTTAAGTTTCCAA
>CAYZZA010000017.1:7623-11007 GCA_964482685.1 uncultured Carnobacteriaceae bacterium | reverse complement strand
GCGATGAAAGTTGTGTGTAGGAGGTAGAAAAGCTGTACACAGGCGTATAGAAGTATAGTTTTTCCTGTAACAACGCAATCCCAATTAAACTAGTCGTAGTCTCAATGGACGTGTCCACATCTTTTTCTGAAACATCTCCATTTGGATCAAAAAAGAAGGCAAATGTATCCGTATAATGAATATAACTCTTCATCGGTTCGGTAGCCATTAAACGATTCTGTTCAATCGTAAAGTCCGGAATGGTTTGTGCGATTTCTATTCCGTCTGTACGGAGATTTTGCAACAAACCAATCATTTGAACAGACATAGGAATCAACATCACAAGAGATAAAAACAGTAAATAGAAAAACGTTTTTTTCTTTGACAACTCTTTGGCACGTCCAATATGTTGCGGACGAATAAAAGCATCTTTCATTAAAGAACCCAACATAAAACCTCCTGTAAAACGAATCTGTGTAGCTTCTTTTCATTCTATGCTATCTACAAAGGAAATACAATCATTCAAAAGGCGGATTCACTGTCTTGAATCGAGACACTCTATGATACCAAAGCGGTATACCCAGATTTCTGTACAAGAGACCAATCTTTATTTTTGTGATTGACCTGTAGATATGATAAGATTCAACTTGATAGAAAAATTGGGAGGAATGAATAAAATGACGTACACATTACCCGATCTACCCTATGCACACGATGCGCTTGCTCCTCATATTGACGAAGAGACGATGAAAATCCATCATGGCAAACACCATGCCGCGTATGTCGCAAATGTAAACAAAGCGTTAGAAGACTATCCAGAATTAGCCAAAAAATCAATTGAAGACTTAGTAAAAAGCTTGGATGAAGTTCCAGAAGCCATTCGCACAGCTGTGCGCAACAATGGTGGTGGACACGCCAACCACTCGTTCTTTTGGACCATCATGTCTCCAAACGGTGGCGGTGAACCTACAGGTGAGTTGAAAACTGCTCTTGAGAGTGCGTTTGGAGATATGGAATCGTTTAAAGATGCGTTTGCTGCCGCAGCTACAGGTCGATTTGGATCTGGTTGGGCATGGCTCGTGTTAGACAACGGCTCCCTAGCCATTATGGACACACCAAACCAAGACTCTCCCTTAATGGAAGGGAAAACGCCACTTTTAGGATTAGACGTTTGGGAACATGCGTACTATTTGAACTACCAAAACAAACGTCCAGCTTATGTTCAAGCGTTTTGGAACGTAGTCGACTGGGATGCAGTGGAGAAATTGTATCAAGACGCCAAATAAACATTGAGTTAAACGTGAACACCCAAAACAAGCTGACAGCAAAACTGCTGTCAGCTTGTTCTTTGTTTTTGGTGGGACGGTTGTTTCCAAACAAATGACTGTTTACAATTAATTGATTTTTGTCTGCAGCCGCTTATTTTTCTTTTATAAAGGTTTTCTTTTGTACGTGCATAAAGTATCCAGTGAAAGTCTGTACAATACAGCGCTATTTTTTGCTTGTTTTTGTCATTGTCTTTATTGAAGGGTTGTCCCTTTTGGCTTGTGTCTTATGTAGGACTAGAAGTACGATCCACGACAAAAGCGAGACACCCATGCCTTCTAACAATAGCGGAGGAAAGAAAGAAAAGGAGACCATGTGTTCACCAGGAGAGATGTCGATAGCCATCAATCCATCGACTACTTTATACGGACGTACCGGTTTACCATCTACCGTTGCTTTCCAACCTTTGCTATAAGGGATGGTCAACAGCAACACACTTTGAGATGGCTGGATATGTACGTATCCGGCCAAGGAGGTGTTTGTAAAAGACTCGACACGCAACCCCCCTTTTTGTAAAATGCGAATCGTGTCTTTGAATCGATCTGTATCTAACCGGTAGATAGCCATATTGGTTGTTTCTACTTCGTTTTTTTTCATCTCTATTCGGAAAGAACTCGGCGAAGGGGAAACCGGATTCCCAACATTGAAGACGAGGGGTTCGTAGTACGTATGGTAAAAATGAAAGGGAGCTTCATTTAAGAATGGCGAGATTGTTTTTTCTTTAATAGACGGATGAAACGTGAGATAATAAGAGTCTTTCCCATTTGTTGGAAAGACAAAACGGAACGAAGCATCGCCTTCAGGCCCGTTTCGCTGGATTTTTCGTCGTAACGTAGAACCTTTAATAGAAGTGTTGGTAAGGTCTAAGCTAGTTTCATCAACTTCTGAAAAATAATTTGCTGAAAAAGGCGTGCCTTGAAGAGCATTTAATAAATCACTTTGTAAGTCTAAAGGAGTCGTGGTGTGTGTGTCTACATTTTTAATAGACGCAGCACTGCCAAACCCAACCGGCAAGGCATATGGGTTTTTGCGCATTTCTACGTCGCCAATCGTTTGAATAAGAGGATAATAATAAAGATCTGGTTTTGTCTGGACAACGTCCCACTCAAAAGAGTCCGGCGCAGAATATGGGTTCGTAACCGGTGGAAGAGGGGGGTTCCCTCCTAGCCCGAACGGTGCATTTGATCGATCATTCAAATAATAAGAGACACCAAATAGTGCGTCTGTGACGAGCGTACTGTTTGCATACACCATAAACCCGTTGTGCGCCGAAAAACCTAAGTGCTTGAATAATTCAGGCATTTCGTGCTCAAATGTTGAGCTAAAATGGGTAATGCCTTTGTATTGCGCTTGATGACTGTCGTTTTTAGATCGTAGAAATGTTTTTTCTGTACGGAAAAAGGTTTGGTCGTGCTCAGCCAACGCCTCTGAAAAGAGACTGAGCGCCTTCACCTCATATGTGTATTTATCGTGTGCAATATACCCTAAATTCGACAACGTAATCCCGGCGTTGCCTGCTACTTCACCAAGAGCTAGAATACATAGCAGTGGGTAGACCCACGTAGTTTGTTTTTTAGGAAGAAAAAACAAGACGAGAAACACGGCCATAAAGAGGCTCGAGAGAAGCACTTGAAGCAGTGACAAATAGTCAAAATGCTTAATGTTGAGCCCTAAGTACAGCGCACTTCCCGCTACACCGATAAGAGCAAGGACTAAGTGGCGCAGCTGCAGCTGAATGCCTGCTGCAAATGAACGGTACCCGTTGACTAAAATTAAAAAAGAGAAAAGAAAAGCAAAGCGGTAAGGAAACCAAACCGGAAATTGCATGGCATGCCAGACTTTGTTTAGTGCTTCTACGTTCATGGACAAAAGCAAGAAAATAGCCAGTCCTCCAACATAGAGACGTTCGATAAAATCAAAGCGTTTATCTATTAGGTAAAACAAGAAAGAAATGCTTGTTTTTTTATTTCTTTAAGATGTTTTGGAAGTTCAGTAAAAGTAACTTCTGTACTGTTCATAAAAGCACTTTCACCAATTATTTCAATAGTATCTGAAAATGTAATTTTTTCTATATTGCTT
>CAYZZA010000017.1:6342-7613 GCA_964482685.1 uncultured Carnobacteriaceae bacterium | reverse complement strand
GAAAGAAATGCTTGCAACAGAGCCAACAAATACAGTCGGCAGCCCCGACGGCATTTGATCAAAGTTAAAAGCACCAATCACAAATTTAGAGAGGAGTTCTTGGATGGGGTACGCAAGCTGAAATGAAAAGTCTGTGTTCATATATCCGCCTTTACTCGTTAATAACGTAGACAGAACTGGCAACAACAGCCCCGAAACAAGTCCAGCACCCAAGACTGAATAGAAAAGAAACAACCCAATCTGTTGCAACGTGGCCACCCAGGTTCGCTGCGTGCGGGTGGCAATCAAACGAGCTCCAAAGTAAAAAGGCAAAAAAAGCGAAATCATATACCCAATATAGTATGTAGAAAAAAGCGTCAAGGCTAAAAAGAGTGTGTAAAAGATTCCTTTTTTTGATTCAATTAAGCGCTCCAAGCCAATCGCAATAAGCGGAAGAAAAATCACTCCATCTAGCCACATCAAATTGAGCTGATATACAATGGTATAACCCATCAGTGCGTAGAAGACAGAAAACAGTACCATGGCTTTTTTGTCTCCTGGGAAGACATTTTTTAGATACAAAGAAAAACTCAGCCCCATGGCTCCTAGTTTGATCAGCGTAAGCAGTGTGACCGCTACCGACAACAAATGGCGTGGAAACAACAAAAAGAAGAGGTTAAAAGGACTCGTCAAATAATACGCAGATAAGCCAATCATTTCTCCACCAAGTGATTTTTGAAAGGAATAAAAAAACTGGCTCGGATTGGTTAGAAAGTTGGAACGAAAATCTGCGTAAAAATCAATGTATTGCTGGCCAAGATCAATCGTAAGTAGAGAGCTATTGCCAAAAGGGTAGACCCCTTGGATCAAATAAAGTGCAGCCATGATTAGAATAGGAATAAAAAAAGACAAAAGTATGACATCATGGGTTTTTAAAGTCGAGTTTATTTTTTTAAACAACGGACATCTCTCCTGAAATTCTAATGAAAACTCATTTGATGTAGAATAACATACTTGAACAAGGTAGTATAGAAAGGGAGAGAACTTTTCAAAGACAAGTGTTAAGCGTGCTTTTTAAAAACAAACGCACAAAATACCAAACAAGAAGCAAAAAAATATACATTAAACTACACAATAAACCACATATATAGGTAAATAGAGAAAGAAAGTGACAAGTAATGGTGAAGAATCCAAAAAAGAACAATGAAAAAAACAAATCACATATTCCACTGCGGCTGAACTTACTCTTTTTCGTGGTGTTTTTGTTGTTTGCCTCGCTTATTTTGCGGTTG
>CAYZZA010000017.1:0-6332 GCA_964482685.1 uncultured Carnobacteriaceae bacterium | reverse complement strand
TTCTTCAGATTATTAAAGGTGAAGAGTTTCAAGCAGAAGTCCAACGTACGGAGACCACACTTGCGACACGCAATGTTCCTCGGGGAGAGATTTTCGATGCGCAGGAGCGAAAATTAGTGAGCAACATCCCACGTCAAAGTATTTTGTATACACGAGGCAAAGGAGTCACAAGCAAAGAGATGGCGGAGCTTTCGTTGCGGTTAGCCGAAGTCATTGACATGCCGCATGTGACTCGTCTTGAAGACAACGACACGTATGATCTCACTTTTCGAGATTTGCAAGATTTTTGGTTGGTTCTCAATGAAGAAGAAATCAACGAGCGATTGACTGAAAAAGAAAAAAAGTTAAAAGGATCTGAATTGTATAGAACGCAAGTAAGCAAAGTGGAAGAATCAGATGTGACCGTTTTTTCAGCAACAGAAAAAAAAGCGGCAGCTATTTTTAAAAAGATGAATGGGGCCTATGCGCTGACGACTATCAATATAAAAAATGAAGATGTCACAGATGAAGAAATTGCTCGGGTAAATGAAAACTTGAGCAGCCTGGCTGGGATTGAAACGGGAACAGACTGGCAACGGACATATCCGCAAGGCGAAATGATGAAAAGTATTTTAGGAGATGTTACGACTGAAGAAGAAGGGCTGTTAAGCAGCCATTTGCAGACGTATTTGGCCCAAGGATACTCACGAAATGACCGAGTTGGAAAAAGTTATTTAGAACGCGAGTATGAAACGGTGTTGAGAGGGACCAAATCAAAATCAGAAACCGAAACTAACCGTCAAGGAGACGTTACCAATCAAATTGAACAATTTGCGGGTGCAAAGGGAGACAATTTGATTTTAACAACGGATATTGCGTTTCAAAAAGAAGTCGAAGACATTGCACGAGAGTCTTTAGTCAAAAATCGCACTGGATTAAATGACCGTATTTATGTAGGTGCTATGAACCCACAAACAGGTGAAATCCTCGCAATGACCGGCCAGAAAATCAATCCAAGTACTGGAGAAATTCAAGATGACGCTCTTGGCTTTTTCTCGACCGCGTATTCTATGGGATCGACGGTTAAAGGGGCAACCGTTTTGGCAGGATACATGGACGGAGTGCTTTCTGTAAATGACAACGTGCTTGTTGACGAAGGACTAAAATTCCAAGGGACACCGCGGATTACATCTTTGTTTAACACAGCGGGACGCCCTATTCCAGTTAATGATATTACTGCGTTGGAGCGCTCTTCAAACGTATACATGGCCAAAATCGTGATGCGCATGGGAGGACTCAATGGGTACACACCCAATGCTGCTTTGCGGATTGACGGAGAAAATACGTTGAATAGATTACGAGGCTATTTTGGCCAATTTGGATTAGGAGTTAAGACAGGCATTGACTTGCCCAATGAAGGAACCGGGTATATTGGAGGGTACCAACAACCTGGACAAGCGTTGTATCACTCGTTTGGTCAGTTTGACACGTACACTTCTCTACAATTGCTTCAATATGTATCGACAATTGCCAATGGTGGAACACGTTTGGCTCCCCGATTGGTCTCTGAAATTCGTGCTACCGATGCAGAAGGAAACGTTGGAGAATTGAAAACAGAAATCCCACCCCGCATCCTCAATACAGTTAATGTAGATCCACAAGCAATGGAACGTGTGCAACGCGGATTTTATGAAGTTATCAACGGCAATCAAGGAACCGGTCGCAGCTACTTTGCGAATGCGGAATTCGTGGCCGCTGGAAAAACGGGAACAGCGGAGGCTTTTTATGATGGACCTAAAGAAGAATACAAAGGATCTGCCGTAATCAATAAAACGTTTGTCAGCTATGCTCCGTATGACAATCCTGAAATTGCAGTAGTTGTGGTCATTCCATGGCTTCCAGTAAACAACAAAAACTATGAAAACGCCATTGTGTCAAAGCGTGTCTTAGATGCGTATTTTAGAACAGGTGAATTTAAAGATCAGTCTATTCCAGAAGAGTTTCTTGAAGAAGCAGAGTAAAATTGGACTCTGATTTTGTTTGAACCTCTGTGCGAAAGTCAAAAATGAAGGTGTCAAAAAGTAAATCAAGCACACTTGAACAAATTGTATGCAAAAACCCCGCTAGAAGATCGAGAACTTGATCTTCTAGCGGGGTTTTTGAGTCCTGGAGACACACTTGCTCAGTCGACTTGAATTAGGCAAACATGGCAAAAGAGAACCTGCAGCATAGGACTCAACTGTTTGTTCATCTATGGACCATATTAACGAGGAACTAAGACCGCAATCATTTGATCAAAGTCCATATCTGACGTAACGTCGTAGCTACCTGGACGTATTTTTGTGGCTACATCTTGATTTTCCAAATATGTATCAAACTCCAACGCGTTGTCAATAAATCCTTCAGCAGCCAATTGGTCTGCCACCACACTGCTTGGGTCTCCTTCGTTGACGACAATAGTGAGGGTGGTCGGTTCTAGTGCTTCTTCTTCAGTAGCACTTTCTTCTGTGCTGTCTTCGTTGCTTGTATCTTCTGTTTCTTCTGTCTCAGCTGGCACAGTGCTATCTGTTTCGCCGATTTCTTCTGAAGAAACGGCTGTATCCATAGCCACCTCTTCTTGGGGTGGAGTTGCGATCGGGGCATTATTGTTAGAAAAACCCATTAACTGGTACCCGCTCAGGATAATTGCTGAAATAAAAAAACCGATGGATAAATAGCGTAGTTCTTGTTTCTTTAGGTTCATTGTTGTTTTCCTCGTTTCTTTTAGCCCTTAGAGTCCTTCAGAAATATAGGTATCGATAATTTCAAGGACAGCTGTTTCAGGAATGTTTATTTGTTGGGTGATTTGCTCTGTGGGGACTCCTTTTGTGTAAAGAGTCAGCACATGTCGTTTGGTGATATCCAGAATCCTTTTTTTTGTTGAAGGGAGGGTCGGTTCAATGTCTAATTCAGTTTCAAGCATCTCCACTCGTTGCTTCATCTGATGCAATTCTTGCAACAAATTTAATGATAATTCTTCAAATTCTTCTTGTTCATGCTGTTCGGGGTCATCGGCAAGGTTAGCGGCAATCCACAACGCAATCGCAATCCCGATTAATATTAATGGAACTGTCCAACTATTCATGTTTGTTCCTCCATTCACGTTATCCAAAAATTTTAGCATATTTATATCGAGAAAGGAAGAATTTTTCTGAAGGCTTCTTTTTGGGTTGGATTAAAAAAGCAAAAAAACGAATAAGTAGACGCTCAAAACCACTGTTCTTTCTAATAAAAGGAGATATATATAAAGATATAGACGGCTGTTAGTAGAAAGGATGGGCAAGCAGAGCAACCAAAAATAGGGTGATGCAAAGGAACAGTAAACAATAAAAAGAGACAATAAATCCCTTATTCAAGCAGCTACACTTTAGAGTAAACCAATTTTTTGACGAAAAAGGATATCTTTAATTGCAAAGGTGAGAGTTTTTTTGTATAATAGGGAATGTTGAATTATCTATTCATAGATATCACCAGTTGAAAGAGGGGTGTAATAGAATGCCAAATATTGAATCTGCAATCAAACGTAACCGTCAATCACTTAAAAAAAGTGAACGGAACACATACCACGTTAGCACCATGAGAACAGCAACAAAAAAATTCGTTGAAGCTGCTGAAGCAGGAAACGAAAATGCAACTGAACTTTTTAGAGATGCCATCAAACAAATTGACAAAGCAACATCTAAAGGATTGGTTCACCAAAACAAAGCAAACCGAGTAAAATCTCGTTTGTCTACAAAACTAGCAAAATAATTGCTTAATCGTGAAATCGGATCTGCTTTCCTTCATAATGAAGAAAAGCAGATTTTTTTATTTTATCTTGAGAACAGAATGAGATAGAGGAAAGTGGTGGACGGACTCGATGACAGAATTTAATTTAGTGTCTCATTATCAACCAGATGGGGATCAACCCAAAGCCATCGCCAAGCTTATCGAAGGCATCAAACAAAATACAAAAGAACAAATTCTTCTAGGGGCAACGGGAACGGGAAAAACATTTACCGTCTCAAACGTTATCCAGGAAGTCAAAAAACCGACCTTAGTCATGGCACACAACAAAACATTGGCTGGACAGTTGTATAGTGAATTCAAAGAGTTTTTCCCCAATAATGCTGTCGAGTACTTTGTAAGTTACTACGATTATTACCAACCTGAAGCCTACGTGCCAGCAACAGATACTTTTATTGAAAAAGAATCTAGCATCAACGATGAAATCGACAAACTTCGACACTCTGCAACAAGTGCGCTGCTCGAAAGACGAGATGTCATTGTAGTGGCTTCTGTGTCATGTATCTATGGATTGGTGAATCCTGTAGACTACAAAGAACACGTTGTTTCTGTGCGTGAAGGGATGGAGATGAGTCGAGACGAGTTGTTGCGTAAATTAGTGGATATTCAATTCGAACGAAACGACATTGATTTTCAACGTGGACGTTTTCGTGTGCGTGGAGACATTGTAGAGATTTTTCTAGCATCGAAAGAAAGTGAAGCGGTTAGAATTGAGTTTTTCGGAGATGAGATTGAGCGCATTCGTGAAGTAGATGTATTAACAGGAGAAGTAAAATCCAACATCACACATGTGGCCATTTTTCCAGCTACCCACTTTATTGCCAACGAAGACAAAGTCAAGCATGCCGTTGAAACCATCTCAGAAGAGTTGGAGCAACGCTTAAAAGAGTTGCGTGCAGAAAACAAATTATTGGAAGCCCAACGCCTAGAGCAACGGACCAATTATGATTTGGAGATGCTGTTGGAGATGGGGTACTGCTCTGGGATTGAAAACTATTCACGTCATATGGATGGGCGCCAACCTGGAGAAGCTCCGTATACGTTGCTTGATTTCTTTCCGGAAGACTCGCTGTTTTTAATCGACGAATCTCATATTACAATGCCTCAAATTGGAGGCATGTACAATGGGGACCAAGCGAGAAAAAAACACCTCATCGATCATGGATTCCGGCTACCGAGTGCTTTGGACAATCGGCCGTTAACACGAGAAGAATTTGAGAAGCATGTCAATCAAGTGATTTATATTTCAGCTACTCCTGGTCCATACGAATTGGAACGTACGCCTCATGTTGTAGAACAAATTATTCGTCCAACAGGTTTGCTAGATCCAATCGTTGAAGTTCGTCCGATTAAAGGACAGATTGATGATTTGATTGAAGAAGTCACTTTGCGGATTGAACGAAACGAACGGACCTTTATTACAACGCTTACGAAAAAAATGTCGGAAGACTTGACCGATTATTTAAAAGAAGCGGGGATTAAAGTTCAGTATTTGCATAGCGATGTAAAAACACTGGAACGAACCGAAATCATCCGCGATTTGCGTTTGGGGGAATACGATGTATTGGTGGGCATCAACCTCTTGCGAGAAGGCTTGGATGTGCCTGAAGTATCGTTGGTTGTGATTTTAGATGCCGATAAAGAAGGGTTCTTGCGGAGTACACGTGCGCTTGTGCAAACGATTGGACGAGCTGCACGAAATGAAAATGGACGGGTGTTGTTGTATGCAGATAAAATCACCGATTCCATGAAAAATGCGATGGACGAAACCGAACGACGCCGTGTGATTCAACAAGCATACAACAAAGAACATGGCATTACGCCTCAAACGATTCGCAAAGAAGTCCGTGATTTGATTCGCATCACCTCTTCTGCAGAAGAAGAGATTGAAATTACCTCTGATACAATGAGCAAACTCAAACCTGCAGAACGACGTGAATTGCTTGAGACAATGGAACTTGAAATGAGACAAGCAGCGAAAGAACTGGATTTTGAAAAGGCAGCTAGTTTACGAGATGTGATGTTAGAATTACGAGCCAAGTACAAATAAAAAAAGAGCAAAGATAAACCTTGCAATAAAAACGAGTTTCAGTTAAGATTTCAGTTGTGTACAAATCGTATACGAACCTTTTACTTGGATGTACGACTCACCAACGTCTTCTCAGTTAAAGGAGATAAAAGGAAAAGAGGTGCTTTGATAATGGCAATTTCACAAGAAAGAAAAACAGAATTAATGCAAGAATATGCACGTCACGAAGGCGATACAGGGTCTCCAGAAGTTCAGGTAGCTGTTCTTACCGAAGACATTAACCTATTAAACCAACATGCACGTTTGCATAAAAAAGATTTCCACTCATACCGTGGTTTAATGCAAAAAATTGGTCACCGTCGTAACTTACTTGCTTACCTTAAAAAGAAAGATGTTGCGCGTTACCGTGAATTGATCGAACGTCTTGGATTGCGTCGTTAAGACAATCTTAAATAAAGCACGATTCGTATGAATCTTGCTTTATTTTTTTGTTTTTATT
>CAYZZA010000016.1:0-27242 GCA_964482685.1 uncultured Carnobacteriaceae bacterium | reverse complement strand
AATCAAGCCACTCAGCAAGCCCATCCCTAAGAAAACAGCTGCAATCTCAGGGATAAACCATCCATACGTGAAGACGCCGTACCCGATGATGCCAAACCCTCCCACAAAGACTAGAAGAACAAGTGCGTGTCTTAGATCAAATGTTGGAAGGCTGTCTGCTTTCGTTTCAAAATACTGTTTGTCTGTTTCATAGACAAGACTGGTAGCAGGATCAGCTTTTACTTTTTTAGCATACCTTACAACATACAAAGACGTCACTACCCACAGAACAAAGAACAAAGCCAGCCGGAGCCCAATCCCTGAAAAAGTTGGCAACTCCGCAATACCTTGTGCGACCCCTACGCTAAACGGATTCATAAAGCCTGAATAAAATCCTATTGCTGCCCCTAGGTTAATCATGGCGACACCTACAAGGGAATCAAATCCAAGTGCACGCGACAACGTAATCCCGATTGCAATCAACACAATGGTTTCTTCAGCCAATCCAATGGTTGCTCCTGCGAGCCCCATCACAAGCATCATCACAGGGATAACGACGGCTTCCTTGTTTTTTAACAGTGTCACCAATCTTCCTATTGCGGCACCAATTGTTCCTGTTTCATTAATGATGGCAAACGAACCGCCTGTAATAAACAAGAAAAAAGAAATATCAGATGCCTGCGCAAATCCTGCAGGAATGGCTTTCAACAAATCAAACAAACTTTGGCGATTGGAGGCAATGACTTCATAGGATCCTGGGATCACTGCTGTCCTTCCCGCAATCTCTTCACGTACAAACTGACCTGCTGGCAATACGTACGTCAACGCCGCCATCACCAGCATAAACCCAAACAACATCACATATGTGTGCGGAAGCGCAAACTTTTTACGTGATTCAACTATTACTCGTTCCATAAAAAAACCTCCTTTGTTTTTTTAGAATCGAATATAGTCTTTTTTTGTATAAATGGGTACAAAAAAAGACTATGAGCAAAAGGCCCATAGTCTGTTCCCAGTCTATCCTCTTGCCCACAATACGGTATGCTCATCTTGAAGGATTTGGGCAATCCAGGAAGACAGTGACATGCTTATTCAGCATGCCCCCAACACATTTAGCATTTCGGCGGGTAACCCTTTCGCTTTCGCTACTCTTTTTATCCGCGGCCTCAATACCGTATCGACTCGTTCTATTAAGTTGTTTCCTATCTTACAAAATGTTTCTTTGGTTGTCAATCCTTTTTCACCTTTTTCTCTCATTGACTTTTAATTTGAGCTTCCTTATACTATAAAAGAAGAGAACATAGGCAATGAAGAGACAAAGTAGCCTTTTGTGTTTGACTTTTAGAGAGCCGAAACATGGTGAAATTCGGTACACACAAAAGAAGCGAATTACACCTTGGAGCCTCCCACATGTTGGGCGCGATACTTGCGATACAAAGTAGGAAGAGTGAGGCGTGTATGCAGTGCCTCAATATTGGGTGGTACCACGGAAACTTTCGTCCCTGTGAAAAGATGTCTTTTCGCTGGGCTTTTTTATTGTCTAAAAACAATATTACATTTTTAACAGGAGGAACAGATGAATATTTTAGAAGAGTTAGAGTGGCGTGGAGCAATCAATCAGCAAACAAATGAAGAAGGTCTAAAAGAAGTCATTGCAAAGAAGAAGATTTCTCTATACTGTGGCGTTGACCCAACTGGAGATAGCATGCACATTGGGCATTTGATTCCATTTATGATTTTAAAACGATTTCAAATGGCTGGACACCGACCAGTGATTTTAATCGGAGGGGCAACTGGAGCAATCGGTGACCCAAGCGGACGCTCTTCGGAGCGCTCCCTTCAAACAATGGAGCAAGTAGAATACAATGCTCAAAAGTTATCTGATCAAATGCGTAAATTGTTTGATGCTGGAAGTGAAAACGGCATTCGACTCGTCAACAACCACGATTGGTTAAAAGACGTAACCTTTCTTGAGTTTTTAAGACTCTATGGAAAAGAATTTAATATCAACACGATGCTCGCAAAAGATATTGTCTCCAGTCGCTTAGACACCGGGATTTCGTTTACCGAATTTACGTACCAAATTATTCAATCTATTGATTTTTTGCATCTCTATGAGCACGAAGATGTTCAATTGCAAATTGGTGGAGCGGATCAGTGGGGAAACATTACTGCTGGATTGGACCTTATTCGAAAAAAACAACCTGGAAAAGACAAAGCTTTTGGCTTAACCATTCCACTCCTGTTAAAAGCGGATGGCACTAAATTTGGAAAATCTGCTGGTGGCGCAATTTGGTTAGATCCTAAACAGACAAGTCCGTATGAATTTTATCAGTTTTGGTTAAACCAAGATGACCAAGATGTCATCAAGTATTTAAAATACTTTACCTTTTTGACTAAAGATGAAATCAACGAATTAGAAGAAGCTGTACAATCAGAACCTCATAAACGCGAAGCACAAAAGACACTTGCGCGTGAAATGACTCGTTTTGTTCATAGCCAGGAAGCATTAGAGGAGGCAGAACTCATCAGTGCGGCTCTTTTTTCAGGTGATATTTCTACGTTAACGGCAGACCAAATTGAACAAGGTTTTCAGCACATGCCGTCTTTTGATGTCAAAAAAGAAAACATTGGATTAGTAGAATTACTGGTGGATGCAACCAACATTGAAGGCTCGCGTAGACAAGCACGAGAAGACATTAAAAATGGCGCTATCTCACTAAATGGAGAGCGCGTGACAGATACAGCTTATATAGTAGAGCCTGAAACTTCTTTTGATGGACGATTTATGGTTGTACGGCGTGGCAAAAAAAAATACTTCCTTGTACGTTTTCAGTAATTCGAAAATAAAAAACGGCTTACAATAGGGTCTTTGTGTAAAGGAGGAGAAGCTTTCATGAATATTCAGTTGGTTACAAGCAAACAAGATGCAGAGCATGTTGCCCATCTTGCGCATACTATTTGGACAGAACACTACACACCTATTATCGGAGCTGAACAAGTTGCTTATATGCTTGCAACACTTCAATCTGCTGACGCCATTTGGATGTCCATCCAACATGGGGATGTGTATTGGTTAATTCAAGAAAATGAGGCCGACATCGGCTACGTTAGCTATAGTCTAGACGCCGATTATCTTTTTTTGAGTAAATTATACCTTCAAAAAGAAGCCCGCGGAAAAAAATACGGACAACACCTCCTCACCCAGATTAAAGAAATTGCAGCCAAAGAAAAGAAACGCCGTATTGTCTTAACGGTGAACAAAAACAATGCACAGTCCATCGCAGCCTATCATGCACTCGGCTTCACCACAGTACGCGAACAAATCTCAGATATTGGGTACGGTTATGTTATGGACGACTACGTTCTTGAACTAAGACTCTCGTAAGCCCTCTTCTTAGACACGTGAATGGTATGAAACCAACTTGATGACCATTTTTTGAATAAGCCATTTCAAGAATACGGTTCTTTTTTAAGATAGTACAAACAAATTTATATGTCCTTTATTTAAATAGCGTTTGTTAAGCATAATTTATTCAAATAAAAAGAGTCCTTCACTACGTCTAGGCGTAGGGGAGGACTCTTTTTATCTTTTCGCTTCTACTTATTTTCTTAGTTAAAAAAGAATATTAATTCCACTGTTTTGGACTCCACATAGTACCATCCACTTCTCCTTGCATTTGTTCAATGCGAGTGGCTTGTTCTTGAATCAACTCTTTTGTTGCCAAGAGCAACGCTTTTTGTTTATATTCACGGCTTGCATCGAAAGCTTGTTCCAACTCGTTCACGATCCAGCTATTTTTTTCGTCCATTTTTTTCAAGCCCCTTATCCATTTAATTCATCCAACATCAGTTGCAATTCATCTAAGGTATCTCGATTGTGCTCTAGCGTAACGATGGCTTCTTCCACAGCTCTTTTGCCCGCCTCGTCCAAAGTCTTTTTATCTGTTGTTTGTAGCCTCTCTACCATCCACTCTTCTCTTGCAGCTAATGAGAAAGGTTGCTTCATTGTGAGGACTTGTTGATAGGCAATCAGCATGCGCATTTTTTCTTTTTCAGATAGGTAAGCAAACTGATGAATATATAAAGGGCGCTTGTATTGCATCTGTGTTTTGTGAGCCAATGCTTGAAAAGGAGTCATTAGTGCATCTAAACTAAATCCTTCTCGTCCACCTGTTTGGTACTCTTCTTTTTTAGCTCCAATCACGCTGACGAGAAGAAATTCTTTTCCTTTCAACTGAGGCGGCGATGCAATCCCTCCAAACGCAAAAGTATCCGTCAATACTTCATCTTGCCATTTTTTCAATAAGGGCGGAGTGCTGTACCAATACAGCGGAAATTGAAACACAATACGGTGGTGCTTCTGCAGTAATTCTTGTTCTTTTTGTATATCAATCTCTCCATTTGGATAGGCCTGTTCTAACACATGTATCGTAACAGTTGGCTCATGTTCAATCGCACGAAGCAAATATTGTTGGCTTGCAGAATCTTCTACATCCGGGTGAGAAACAATGACAAGGGTGTTCATGTTTTTAAGTCCTCCTCTTCTTCGTCGTCTACTTGTTCATCTAATTTCTTTCTTAACGTCGCTTTAACAATGGATAAATACGCAAGAGTGTCCACGATAATTGATTCAATTCCAAGACTTTCTAGAACAGCTTGGATTTTTGGCAATATTTGTCTCGCTTGAAAAGTCTCAAATGCGATATGTGGCGGACGGGTGTTCTTTGTAATCATCTGTTGCAAAAGAGTGCGTTGGATTTGCTCACTATCTTTTTGAAAAAGAACTTCCGTTTCCAAGACCTCTTTTTTAACAGGGTCGCCAATAAAGAAAACAAGGGGGTACGCAGCTCGTGTTTCGTCTTCTGCAACAATTGGTTGGTTGACGTACTGGACATCCATTTCCCATAAAAACGTTCCCATTGGCAATCGTTTGGCTCGTTCCAACTCAAATGAAGAAACAAGAATAGGTTGAATGTCTTCTGGATGTGGCTCAGAAACGTCTAGCCATTCCTCTGGAAAAGAATAGAGAGTGGTCTGAATTGTTTGAGTTTCATCCACGCGATAAAAAGGGAGTTGGGAATCATCTAATTTTTCTTCATCTAGGCGTATGCGTGTACCTATGTTTGCATCAAGCAACAAAAAATACACAACTGCTGAGAGGAGTTCTTCCTCGTGATAAGAAGCTACTTCAGGAACATACCCGGCTGTATAGGATAAAAAAACAGGCCATGCTTCCTTTCCTCTAAATGAAATTCCACTTTCCTTGATACGATTATAGGTGCCTGTTGGTACTTCCATACGGTCTACAAAGACAAGCGACACACAGTTCTGTCTCGCCTTCAATTGGAAGAATGAAACATCTTTTTTTGTCTGGTGTTGTTGGAATGCATCGAAATAACTCGTCACTTCTTCCAATGAACGGTAGACAAACACGCCTTTTTTCTCTCCCTTTTTTCCTGTCACAGCGACGAATACTGGTTGGGTCATCCAGGAATATTGCAAAGCAAAAAGAGAAGACGAATCAATCGATTCCCATATTTTTTTCTTCTCCAATTGTTTGACTTGTTTAAACAGTCTCTCGTCTTGATTAGTCATCCTAAAGAGGCTCCTTTTTCCATCTATCTATACTTATTGACGTGCTTAATTTGCGCTTTCTTACAAAAATAAGCGACTCTTCTATTTTAGGGAGGTACGCTTTCTTGGTTTCATAGACTACATACCAAATTCAATTCCAAGCAAAATGTCTGCTACAAGATAATCTTACCTTAATCTACCAACTCTGACAAAATGAGCGCATAAATATCTGGATAGCGACGTTTAACAGATAGCGGCCGGTAGTCCTTATTTATAAACGCATGTTTCGTCTGTCCCACTGCTCGCAACGCATCAGTTTCTGCATCGTAAACATGGTACCGAACAGTCATTCGTACACCTGTAAAGTTGGTTACATCGAGTTCGATACGAACAGTTTCTCCATATTTGGTCATCGATTTATACTCACACTCCACAGATAACACAGGAACTAAGAGTCCTTCTTCTTCCATTCGTGCATAACTAAATCCTATCTTCTCCATCCAATCCGTTCGGGCTTCTTCAAACCATCGAATGTAATTTGAATGATGCACAATTTTCATTTGATCTGTTTCGTAGTACTGAACTTTGTGCACGTATCCTTCTTTTTTTTCAGACAAGTGTCCATTCTCCTTTCTCCATAAGTGTTTGTCTAGCTATGTTTAAGTATGTTTGAATACTTTAGTTGCTTCAACCGCATTTTGCCATCCCGTATAGAGTAATGTTCTTGTTTCTTCTGAGAGATACGGATAAAAGGTTCGTTCTTTGCTCCAATGTGCACGCACTTCTGTTTTATTTTTCCAAAACCCTGTGGCTAATCCTGCCAAATAAGCCGCACCAAGTGCTGTAGTTTCAGATATTTGTGCACGTTCAATTGGGATGTGCACCATATCTGCTTGAAATTGCATCAAAAAATTATTGTTGGCAGCACCGCCATCTACACGGATACCCGCTATTTCAATTCCTGAATCTTCTTTCATAGCCTCAAGGACATCTCTTGTTTGATAAGCAATTGACTCCAGTGTGGCTCGAATAAGGTGTTCTTTCGTTGTCCCCCGTGTCAAACCAAATATAGCTCCTCGAGCATCTTGATCCCAATGAGGAGCGCCAAGCCCAGTAAAAGCTGGAACGACATACACATTTTTAGACGAATCTACTTGAGTGGCATAAGTTTCGGATTCAGATGAATCTCGAAAGAGACGAAGACCGTCTCGCAACCACTGGATAGCAGACCCTGCAACAAAAATGCTTCCTTCAAGAGCATAGACAATTTCTCCGTCTATTCCATAGGCTATAGTCGTCAAGAGACCATTTTTTGACAAGATGGGGGCTTTCCCTGTGTTCATCATAATAAAAGCCCCAGTCCCGTAGGTACTCTTGACCATGCCTGGTTCAAAGGCTGTTTGCCCCACTAAAGCCGCATGCTGATCTCCGGCTATTCCCGCTATTGGAATGCGTTCACCATAAAAATGGGTCATCGTCGTATGCCCATAAATTTCAGAAGACGAGCGTACTTCCGGAAGCATTTGCTTTGGAATATCCAACAATGCTAGAATCTCTTCATCCCATGTTAAATCGAAAATATTGTACATCATTGTTCGACTCGCGTTCGTATAGTCAGTTGCGTGTACATCGCCACCTGTTAATTTCCACAACAACCATGTATCAATCGTCCCAAACAACACGTCTCCTGTTTTTGCTTTTTCTCGCGCACCTTCCACTTTATCCAGTATAAACTTTACCTTTGTTGCGGAAAAATAAGAATCAATTAGAAGACCTGTTTTTTTGCGTATCCACTCATTGTGGCCGTCTTTTCGTAATTGATCCGCAATAAAAGAGGTTTGCTTTGATTGCCATACAATCGCTTTATGAATTGGAATACCTGTATGCTTATCCCAGACAACTGTTGTTTCCCGTTGATTTGTAATGCCAATAGAATCAATGTCAGTTGGCAAGAGTCCAGATGCAATCAGTACTTCCGCGATGACTTGAAGTGTTTTGATCCAAATTTCATTGGCATCATGTTCTACCCATCCAGATTGAGGAAAGTATTGTGTCAGTTCTTTTTGAGACGACCACTTCAACTGTCCATGTTTGTCGAATATAATGGCTCGTGTACTCGTAGTCCCTTGGTCAATTGATAATATGTAGTCTGCCATTTCTCAGATGCCTCCTAAAATTAGGTACTGTTTCTGTATCTCTTCTATTACTTTTACTATACCATGTTGATTTTTCTAGTTGTCCAATTGTTTTACCAAAAACGTGTTTTGATAAAATAATTGGTCACGTACAAAGATGTATTTGGTATACTACCAACAAGACACAACTCTAGAAGAGGTGTGTTTTATCGCCGCATTCGTGGCTACTGTGTGTAAAAAGGAGCGTATTTAGTGGAATGGCCAGTATCTGTCAATAGTCCCGAAAAAGAAACAGGCATTGTCATAGATGTTAGAGAAAAAGAAGAGTATGAAGCTGGACACATCCCAGGTTCTCTTTCGGTTCCCCTTAGCTTGTTTCCTGATATTCTCAAAACACTCGACAAAAACCAAGACTACTATGTCGTTTGTCGATCAGGTGGACGTTCGTTCTTGGGGTGCCGCTACTTGAAAAAGATGGGCTTTAACGCAATAAACTTAACAGGCGGTATGAACGCATATGTGGGACCCGTTGAGCTTTTCAAAGCGGACTAACGCTTGTCTAAAAGTGTTCGCCTTGTTTTTATTTTATATAGACAGACAAAGAAAGAGAGTAGATCGATTGCTGATCCACTCTCTTTTTTATACACGCATTCGTCTTTGTTTAATTTCTATCATACGATACAAGCCAATCGAGAGTAAAAGTACAGCACCCCCAAGTGAATATCCGGCAAGAATATCAGATACAAAGTGGACCCCTAGATAGATTCGACTGAATCCTATGAGTCCTACTAGGAAAATCCCTCCACCTATAAGGAACCGCTTTAGAAACAAATTATCCGTGACTTTGTGCACCAAATAAATCAACGCTCCATAAAGCACAATCGATCCCATTGCATGTCCACTTGGAAATGTATACCCGCCTTGTACGATCAGGTGTTCAAAGTTGGGACGCGGCTGCTGAAACATGTGCTTGACTAATTGATTCAATGCCCCTGCACCAAGCGCCACGGTGCTGATATACCAAATCGCTAGCTCTTTCTTCTTGAACACAAAAAAGAATACCACTGCAACTACTCCTACTACAAAAGCGGAAAAATACGTTCCGCCTAAAATAGTGATCCATCTAAAAAACTGAGTCCAACCATCTGTACGAAGATTCACTACTGTTTGTCCAATCGCTTGATCAAATGCATCCATCCAATGCTCATTTCCAAGATGTCCACTAGCCAATGCGATAAACGGCACCAACACACCTAATCCCGCAAGAAAAAACCCATTTGGTGCACTGTTTCTTTTATATGCTTTGCTCAACACTGTACACGTCCTTTGTGACCTCTGTTCAAATGTAATCTATTTGGCTTACAGACCTTCTCCTGATTGAAAAGTGTCTCCATGCTCTAAATCTTGGTACTGAAACCCTCTTTCAAACCAGTACATCCGTTGTTCAGATGTCCCATGTGTAAAACTTTCTGGGACAATATAACCTTGGGCTTGTTGTTGAATCCGATCATCCCCAACAGCTTCTGCCGCTCGGATAGCTTCTTCATAATCCCCTTCTTCTAGATACCCTCTTCCTTGCGCACGTCCAGCCCATACCCCTGCTAAATAGTCTGCTTGGAGCTCGAAACGAACAGATAACGCATTGGCTTCTTCTTCTGAGAGACGACTGCTCTCACGATTAAAACTATCCGTTATACCTAAAAGGGTTTGAATGTGGTGCCCCACTTCGTGCGATACAACGTACGCCATTGCAAAATCTCCTGGTGCTTGAAATTGGTCTCTTAGTTCATCATAGAAACTTAAGTCAATATACAACTTTTGATCTGCCGGGCAATAAAACGGACCCGTTTGGGAGCCTGCTACGCCACAAGCAGATTCAACAACCTCTGTATACACAACCAATTCAGGTTCTATATACTCTTCGCCGTATTCTTGAAAGATTTCACTCCATATGTCTTCTGTGTCTGCCAAGACAACCGATACAAAGTCAAAGAGCTCTTCTTCTTCCGCTGTTTGGTATGTATAGGCAGATTCTGTTCTAGGTTGTGTAAGAATATCGGACGGACTGAAAAGATCTCCTCCACCAAAAAAGAAAAGGAGCAACATAATGAGACCGCCTACTCCACCAAAACCAAGCATGCCACTACTTAAACCGCCTCGTGTCGAACTTGTTTGGCGGCCTCTTCTATCTTCTACATTGGAACTTCTACGCCTTTCTTTCCAATCCATATGCATCCTCCTTTTTCACGGATGGTGATGTTGCTTTATTCGCACAAGTGCCCTTACATATACGCGTGTTTTTCTTTTTCATGTGTAGTGTGGGGGCAAGGATCTTTTCTTATCCTAAATGATGTTGCGGAAATTCATGCAAGGCTTTTTTTCCTGCATCGAGAAACTCATCACGACTCGCTTGTGGAACCATTGAGCCTCCTGTTGCCCAAGATATATGCGTGGACTGATTTAAAGTATCAAGCAATCCGTTTTCTTCCAGATACGTTCTTCCCTCTTTTGTCCCCATTAATCGAACAGCTCCAGAAAGGCCAGCTACCGCTGCCGGCTCCAAGAAAATGCCTTCGGATTCATTTAGCAAATACTGTAAGGCACGAAACTCATTCTCTTCAACGGTATAACCTCCATCAAAGAATGCGTCCATCACTTTGGCAACCAATCCCGATGTACGCGGAACGGCTAGACCATCTGCGACCGTGAGACCACCTAGGCCAATTTTATCAACTGATACCTCATCAAATTCACGAGAAGAAAGGCCTAAAATCATACTTGGCATCTTGGTTGGTTCTGCAAAAAAGCAATGCACATGTTCACCTAGCGCATGTTTCAACCCAAAGGTGATGCCACCTGGAGAACCACCAATGCCACAAGGAAGATACACAAACAAAGGATGCTCTTTGTCTACCACAATACCGGCTTCTTCAAGTTGTGCTTTCATTCGGTAGCCTCCAGCCGCATAGCCTAAAAACAGCGCTTTTGAATGCTCATCATCTACAAAGTAACTCTTTGGGTTTGCTTCTGACTCTGCGCGTCCTTTATTCACTGCTTCAGTGAAGTTGGTTTTATGCTCTACAACTTCCACACCTTTGCTGCGTAGGTAGTCTTTTTTCCATTCTTTTGCCTCCACAGACATATGAACGGTAACTTGAAAACCTAACTTGGCTCCCATCGTTCCTACACTAATTCCTAAATTGCCTGTTGTGCCTACTGTTAAATGATAGTCAGAAAAGAAACGGTGAAAAGCATCGGTGGCAAACACAGAATAATCCTCTTCAATACTCGACAACAATCCGTTTTCAAGTGCCAATGTTTCAGCGTGAAGCAACACTTCATAGATGGCTCCTCTTGCTTTAATGGTTCCAGCAATCGGAAGCAAATCATCTCTCTTCAAAAAGAAAGTTCCTTGAATAGGTTGTGCATACCGTTTTTCAAGAATTTCTTTCATCGCTGAGATTTCTGATAAGGGAGACTCAATCAAGCCATTTGTCTCTTTTGTGTCAGGAAAGGCTACTCTCAGAAAAGACGCAAAACGTTGTAAGCGAGCTTCTGCATCCTCAATATCTGCATAGGAAAAGGAAGCTTCTTCTATCGCTTTGTCTATCTGCTTAGAATGTGGGTTCACCCAAAACACTTCTTGTTCCTCTTTTAATTGTGTTGTTAAAGGAGTTGCTGAATATTGTGAATCCATCATTTTATCTCGTTCCTCTCCATAAATATATTTGTGAGTACAAACTAACTAAGCCAACTTAAAAAACTGTTTTGTTTTTAGACTGATTTTATTTAGTATATCATTATTTTTTTAGATGGTCGTTAGTTTCTCTGTTTTGAAACAGACAAAAACCATTCTCTCTTTTATGAAAGAATGGTCTAGTTTTGTTCCTGATTTGGTTAACCTATAAGATTTTAGCCAAAAATTCTTGTGTCCGTTCTTCTTTTGGATGAACAAACAAATCTTCTGGCGCTCCTTTTTCCACAATATAGCCCGCATCCATAAACCACACACGATCAGCCACTTTTTTTGCAAAACCCATTTCGTGTGTTACCACCACCATAGTCATGCCTGCTTCCGCTAAGTCTTGCATCACTTTGAGCACTTCACCGACCATTTCTGGGTCCAAAGCACTCGTAGGTTCATCAAAGAGCATCACTTTAGGGTCCATCGCTAAGGCTCTGGCAATTGCCACCCGTTGTTGCTGCCCTCCAGACAAGCTTATAGGATATGAATCTGCTTTGTCTGCTAAACCAACTTGTTCCAATAGTTTTAGGGCACGCTCATTTGATTCTACTTCGGAGAGTCCTTTAGTTTTCATAGGTGCTATTTTGATGTTTTCTAGAACGGATAAATGCGGAAATAGGTTAAAGCTTTGAAACACCATCCCCATCTCTTGACGAAGAGTATCCAATTCTTTTTCTTTTAATTCGTTTAACGTTTTGCCTTCAAAAACAATCGCACCTGCTGTTGGTTTTTCAAGCAAATTTAAACACCGCAAGAACGTGCTTTTTCCTGAACCACTAGGCCCAATAACAACTACTACTTCTCCGTCATGAACAACCTCAGTAATGCCTTTGAGTACTTCTTGTTTGCCAAAACTCTTTCTTACCTCATTAACGTTTATCATATTGCATCTTCCCTTCGTAATAATTCAGAAGTTTCGTGAGACTAAAGGTCAAAATGAAGTAAATGATCATCGTGACAAACAGAGGCAATATTCCCCGGTATGAAATGGATGTCACTACTTTTGTTTGGAAGATTAACTCGCTTACCCCAATAATCGATACGATGGAACTTTCCTTGATAATGGTGATAAATTCATTCCCTAAAGCTGGCCAAATATTTTTCAACGCTTGCGGGAAGATGACATACCGAAGTGCTGTTGTCTTGTTCATACCTAAACTCCGGGCCGCCTCGGTTTGGCCAACGGGAACAGAGTTAAGTCCTGAACGTATAATTTCAGATATATATGCGGCACTATTTAAAGAAACCGCTACAATTCCAGATGCAAGTGCAGGTATGTTGATTACATATCCTACTGCAAAATAGATAAACATTACTTGAATCAACATCGGCGTACCTCTTACAAACTCAACATAAGCTGTCGCAATTCCTTTTAGGAAGAGTGAATCTGACAGACGCATAAGAGCCAATAAGACACCCAGGATTGCACCAAAAAACACACTAATTAGTGAAATACCTACTGTGGTAATTGCTCCATTTAAGAACAAGGGACCAAACTGAGCTAGAAAAGACACATCCTCATCGGTTGTCTCATCCAAGTATTCGCCTGCTTTCGCGAGGTACTCTTGCACTAAATCCTTCTCTTTTATTTCTTGAAGCGAAACGTTCACAGCTTCTTTCAATGAATCGGATCCTTTTCTCATCGCAATGGCTGATCCTTCAATGTCTTCATCTATCTCAAACTCCCCAGAAAAGGTAATGAGTTGTTCATCTGGATTCACATACGCTTCTGCATTTGGTCGCTCCATGACAATGGCTTCGACTTTATTTGTTTTAAGAGATAGAAGCAAATCATTTAAATTACTTAGTTTTAATAAATCAGCATTTGGAATTTGGGCAGCCAATTCTTCTTGTAGAGAGCCAGCTTGGACCCCTATTTTTTTGCCGTCTAAAGATTCTTTTGTCGTATAAATTTGTTCGTCTGCTTTCCGAACCACAAGGTTGTGTCCACTATTGTAGTAAACATCGGAAAAATCCACACTTTTTTGTCTCTCAGGTGTCGAACTCATTCCTGCAATTACCATATCCACTTTGTTTGATTCCAATGCTGGAAGCAAACTATCAAAATCCATATCTTCAATCGCAAGTGTGACACCTAAATCTTCTGCAATTTTTTGAGCGATAAAAATATCCATGCCCACAATGGTGTCCTTTCCATCAATCGTTGTGTGAAATTCATATGGTGGAAAGTCGGCACTCGTTCCAATGACAAGTACCCCTTTATCTTGAATGGCTTGCAAGGATGCATCTTCTGCTCGTGACGAAATCGGAATAAGAAGACTAAAAAAAGCAAGCAAGAAAAAGATTGGTTTTAGATATGTATGTTTAAGTTGGTTTGTCATATTTTCCCCTCATTTCATTTATAGTTTGTATCATAACAGGTCTCACTTTTTTATGCAACCCTTATTCTGTATTTTGTATAATTTGGTGTATTTTTTTCTTTTATTGTATATTAACCAGGTTTATCCCTGTTTTTATACACAATATAGAGTTTTGCTATGTATACTGCATTCAGTTTTTTTATATGTATATAAAACGGTGATCTCTTAGATTCAGCTCCCCCACACAATCTTACACATTTACCCATGTGGCTTTGTTCGCTCAATTTTTTTTTGTGGTTTGATTGCTCTTATTGAATGTAAATAAGGATATTCTCTGTTAAAATAAGAAGACTAAAGGAGCGGAGATGTTTCTTCCTTCGTTTAAATATACAGATAAGGTGGCGTATCTATGAATTTTTCAAAAACGACTCACAAGCTACTAAATCTTGTTTTGATCTTGATTTCTCTTTTCTTCATCATGAATCTTTCCAGTACTTTTTCTCCTATAGTAGATGTCATTTTGTATCTATTGATTCCATTTATATTTGGAACCTATTTTTATTATGCTCTACGGCCGTTGAAATATTGGCTTTTGAAAAAAACAAACAAAGAAAAATTGTCTTCCATTTTAGCAATTCTTTTTTTCTTTCTCATCTTAGGTTTCCTTTCTTTTTTTGTTGGAAAAATCGTGTATGATCAAGCTACACAATTAGCTGACCAACTAGATTTTTCTGCTATCTCAACTTCTAATTCAACAATTTATAATTGGATCGATACCTACTTCCCGGTAGAAGACCTTATAAACAATGCCCTTTCTTGGTTTCAAAACACTGCGGTTGATCTATCCAAACAATTACCTGGTTTAGTATCGAGCATTGGCAACGTTGGTTCTCAGTTTGTTTTAGCTTTCTTGTGCTTTTTTTATCTAATGAAAGACGATCAACTATTAAAAGATGGGTTTGAGCATTATTTGAATAAACAAGAAAAACAAACACGTATGGAGCAGCGCAACGTTGTGAAAGATATTGATCAAACACTGGCAAATTATATCAACGGTCAATTAACCGTAGCAATTATATTAGGCGTTTTGATGTTTATTGGGTACTTAATCATCGACGTTCCATACGCCTTTTTGTTAGCTGTGATTGCTCTTGTCACTAGCTTGATTCCTTTTATCGGGCCAATCATTGGGGTCATTCCTGCTGTTTTGGTGGCTTTAACTGTTGATTTTTCAATGGTTCTCAAAATTATTGTAGCTGTTGTCATTATCCAGCAACTGGAATCTGATTTAATTTCGCCTTACATCATGGGATCAAAACTTGATATTCACCCCTTTACAGTCATTGTGGTCGTATTAGTCTCAATCAATCTTTTTGGCATTGTTGGTGCTTTAATCGCGACTCCTCTCTATCTAAGTCTAAAAACAATTGTTCTCTATTTTCTTCGCAGAAAACAGTCAAGTAAAATTAAACAAACCTTGTAAGAAAGCTTAAAACCTACTTTCATCAAACTAATTCGTACCACATCACATATATAGTGAGTATTTAGAAAGAGGTGGACCACATGGAACCTATCATTCGCGTATCTCATTACACAAAAAAATATGGCTCTTTCTTTGCGGTTGATGACATTTCGTTCGAGGTAAAAGAGGGAAGTATTTTTGCTTTTCTTGGACCTAACGGTGCTGGCAAAAGTACGATGATTAAAAGTTTGTGTACCCTACTGGAGAAAACATCCGGAGAAATGACAATCAATGGTTTTGATGTAGACACGGAAAAAGCTGAGGTTCGAAACAGTATCGGCATTGTCTTTCAAGAACAAACGTTAGATGATAAAATGACCGTGCGGGAAAACTTAGAGATGCACGGAGTATTTTACAATATTCCTAAAAAAGAGATGCCTGAACGTATTCAGTTTGTGTTAACTCTCGTTGATTTAATTGAGTGGGAACATGCTTTTATTTCTAGTTTATCTGGTGGCATGAAACGGCGTATAGAAATCGCTCGGGCTTTGCTGCATTATCCCAAAGTACTCTTTTTAGATGAACCCACCACGGGGCTAGATCCACAAACAAGAAACAGAATGTGGGAATACATCTTAAAATTACAAAAAGAAAAGAACATCACCATTTTTTTAACCACGCACTACATGGAAGAAGCAGAAATTTGTGACCAGGTGGCTATCATCGACAGCGGAAAAATTGTAGTCAACGATTCTCCTGAAAACTTAAAAAAGAAATACACACAAGATACAGCTAACATCCAGTGTGCCAGCCCAGAAGAAACACAAGCTTTTAAACACGCTCTTTTTTTAAATAAATTTGAGTTTTCCCAAGATAGAAAAGGTTTTTTTACTATTAATGTAACCAATATTCCTACATTTCTTGGCTTTGTTGAACCGCTTAAACATATGATTCAATCTATTGAAATCAAAACCGGCACCATGAACGATGTTTTTCTGGAAATTACTGGAAAGGACATTCGGGAGGTGGAAAAAGAATGAGAGTTATTTATGCATTATGGTTACGTAATATCAAGATTTTTGTGAGAGATCGTGTGAGACTTGTGATTTCGATCATTATTCCTTTTTTCTTTATTTATGTGTTTAGCGCTGTTTTCAAGAGTGAACAAGTCGAAAACCCGACTGCTTTTATGCTAGCTGGCGTCATCATTGTAACGGTTTTTCAAACCTCTCTATCCGTCGCGACTACAACGATTGACGATATGATTTCTGGATTTATGAAAGAAGTCCTCGTAAGTCCTGCGTCAAGGTTTCAAGTAGCCACGGGGCAACTCTTGTCTGCAGCGACTATCGCAACGGTACAAGGACTGTTGATTTTAATTGTAGGGCTCTTTACAGGGTTGTCTTTCAATAGTTGGCGTACGCCTATTTACGTGGTGGGAGCTATGATTTTAGTCGGGATTGTCTTTTCCGGATTAGGTTTGTTTTTAGCCTCTAAAGTAAAAAGTGCCCAAACTTTTCAATTGGTCCAACAAGCCATTGTGCTCCCTTTTACTTTCTTATCTGGTGCCTATATTCCTTTGAGCTTGCTTCCAAGCACTCTCCGCTTTGTCTCGTATCTCAATCCAATGACCTATACAACTGCCTTTTTCCGGACTATTATCTTAGAACAAGGTAGTTTATCCACGGAACAAATGATACAAGCCGGGTTGGCTTTTGATGTGAACGGGTTTATCATCACCCCATGGATTAGCGGGGTCATCATTGCTTTGTTAGGCGTGTTCTTTTTGTTTTTGGCAACGACTTCTTTTGTCAACGCAGATTTTTCGAACTTTACACGAAATCCTGGTGGAAGTAGACGTGGCTCAAGAGCGTAAAAAAAAGGAATCCACAATAAATGGATTCCTTTTTTTGTTTCCAAGAAATAATGCCCTTAAAAATCATCTTGAATATTTTCTGAAATATGGCGCATCGCTTCGTGATCACTTCCGTTATGCAAATAGTAATACTCTACGCCATTTTTATCTTGAATAATCGTGCTACTTAAACGTTTGAATTCTTGCCGATACCCATACCCTTCTACAATGTAAGTATCACCTTCTGTTTTTATGTTTAATTGATTATGCTCAGACAACCCACTTTTTAACCCTTTTTCTTCCCGTTCTTTTCGCAATTCTTCTATCTCAGCCGGACTTGTCTCAGGAGTGATAAATTGATATCTCTCTCCATAATCACTCAAAACAAGTATCTCTGTTGTACCAATCGACAAATACGATTGATGCAACTCTTTGGACGGATCATAATTCATCTGCCAAGTAGAATTCAGTAAGTCGTTCGGACGCAACCCTTCTTCATTTGCTTGTTCGTGAATATACATTTGGTATGCACCATATCCACCATAAGTAAGGACTGATATCAAAACAATAGTCAAAAACACAATGATTTTTTTATTTAACTGACTATTCTTCACTTTATTTGTGATATCTTGCACGAAATCGGAATCCTCCTTTAAGAGATCGTCTAGTGATACTTTGTACAATTCACTCAACTCAACTAAGATAGTCAAATCAGGGTACGTTCTCCCTACTTCCCAACTTGAAACAGTTTGTCGAGAAACATGAAGGAGTTCAGCGAGTTCTTTTTGAGTCAACTTAGCTTCTAGCCTTTTTTCTTTTAATTTTTCATGTAGTTCTATTGGTTCACCCCCTTCCATGTAGTATAAAGAAATAGAGACTCCCCTGTATAGTGCGTTTACATATATATAAGAAAAAGCTTGTCACATCAAGGGCTACAGTTTGTAGCCCTTCAAAATTACGTATTTCTTGCAGGTATCTCGCAAAGTTATGGAAAAAAATAAAAAACCAATCTACGTTGGTTTTTTAAACAATGATTTTAGCTGAACTGCCTTCGCTTGTTTTGCTGACTTCGACATGAACCGGAATTCGTGTTTTGAGTTCTTCTAAATGAGAAATGACTCCGATTAAGCGTCCATGCGCATTTAAATCCATGAGCGTTTGAATCGCTGCATCCAAAGAATCCGAATCCAATGTTCCAAATCCTTCATCAATCAACAAGGTTTCTACTTGCACGCCTCCTTGTTTATTTTGGATGACGTCTCCTAAACCTAAGGCCAATGCCAGAGAGGCCTTAAAAGACTCCCCACCAGAGAGCGTGCTGACATCTCGCACTTTGCCATTATACGTGTCCATGACGACCATATCTAGCCCTGAAGCGCCCCCGTATTTGGCTTTTTCTTCTTTTCTTAAGAGTTGGAAGCGATTATACGTCATTGTTTGCAATCGAATATTGGCTTCTTCTAAAATCTGATCAAAATAACTCCCTAAAACAAATCGTTCAAATGAAACGGCATCGTTTTCTTTTGAGCCTTTGGCAAAAAGATTTAAGTCACTCAAAAGACGGTATGTTTCTTCTGTTTCTTTGATCGTTTCATACACGGTTTCTAACATCTTGTGCTTTTTTTGGTTTTGTAACAGGAAAAAAGACAAATTTTTTATTTCTTGTTTTTTGTCTTTTTCTTTCTCTTGGACATGACGATACATCGCTTCGTGCTCGTCTTTTGAACGAACATCTGAAAACTGTGCTAATGTTTGTTGGACCTTCTGTTCATCCCTCTCTTGAACAAAAAAAGCTTTTTCATATTGTGCTACTTCCTCTTGAAGTCTGTCTTTTTCTTGTTTTTCCAAATACCATTGTTCAAATGTGTCGTCTAATTTTTCTGCTTCAAGCATCGCAACTAGTTCTTTTTGAAGACGATCTATGTCTTCTGCTTCTTTTTTTACTTGGTTGTTTCCAGATAAAACAACTCCAGATAGTTGTGAATATTCGTTATCCGTAACCACAACTGCTTTTCTTTGTTTTTCATATGCGTGATTGGTCTTTTCTATCCACTCATCTATTTGACGAATGCGGGTTTGAATGCCGTCTAGTGTTTCCTTTGGCAATGTGGCTTCTTTTTGCTCAAGTATTTTTTTGCCTTCTTGCACATCCTCTTCTAAAAACTTGAGTCTTGACTGAAGAACTGCTTTTTGTTCTTCGGCTTTGGATAGTGCTCGTTTTTCTTCTTCAATTTTTTGTTCGATACTTATACTTTCTTTTATGCGTTGCAGCAAACGTGTGCACGTATCTTGATTGTCCTGTATTTTTTTAGAAACAAGAGTCAATTGCTCTGCCGTTTTTTGTTTTTCTACAGAAGCGTCCATCTGATGTATTTCCAGTTCTGCACTCAGATTTTCTTGTACTTGTTTAAGATGTTCGAGATCATTACTGAGTTTCGTTGTTTTTTGATATTGTTTTCTTTGTTTAGTTTCTAGTATGTCTAATTCTTCTTTTGTATATACATGTTCTTCCATCGTTGCTTTTTTTGGATGTATTGTGGAGCCGCAAACCTTGCATGGCTCGCCGTCTTTTAATGTTTTGGCTAGCACACCTGCTTGATTCCGGAAGTAACGTATGGTCTGCTCAGAAAAGTCTGAGCCTATTTTTTCTAACGTTTCAGCCTCTTTTTCTAAATCTTTTTGTTTTGTTTGTAATTCTTCCATAGAAGCTAGCAACGTGTCTAGTTTCTCCCAACGGTCTTTCAAGTGTTTTTGTTGGTCTGCTAAATCTCTTTCTTGCTTATCCACTTCTTTTTCTTGCTCAGCAAGATTCCCCCAAGCAACAAGCTGTGCTTCTTTTTCTTCTAGAGTAGTCTTTTGTTTGTGAATTGCATGCTTTGTCCTATCTAGAGCTAATTTTTCGTTTTCGTATTTCTCTTGCCTATCTACGTGTGCTTTATGTGCGTCTGCATAATCTTGTAACACACGCTCTTGCGTTTGTAGCGCCTCTTTTTCAATCCGAGTAACACTTATTTTTTCGTAGTCTTGTTCAATCTGTTTGAATTCTGTTTCTAGTTTTGTTTTTATGTCGATAACTTTTGTCAACTCACGCATCTTTTGGTTCAAATCGTCAATGGTATTTTGTGCGTTCTTTTTTTCTTCTTCTAGACGCTTTTTCTTCTCCACACAGGGGGCAACTTTTTCGTGCTGAGACAATGCTTTTTCTTTTTCCTCTATCTGAGCTTTTCTAGACAAGAGAGTCTCTTTTGATTGGGCAAGTTTTTCCTGTTCTGTCAACAATTCGATTATTTTTTTATGTGTGTTTAAATTTTTTGCTATATTTGCGAGTTCCTCATCTCTTGTTTGCGCCTCATGCTCTCCTTGTTGAATCATACGCGTAAGACCTGATAAAACACGTGCGGTATCTTCTTGCTGTACAGATTCTTTGACTTCCTTATTTAATTCTTTAAAAAATACTTCTTCCAAATAGTCGATTTCTTCCATATGTATTTGGAGATTTCTTTGGTGCTCTGCACGTTCCTTTGCCATTTCAGCGGTTTGACTGTTTAGTTCTTCTTGAAATTCCTGCAACAAATGTGTATCAAAAATATTTCGGAAAATCTCTTCTTTGTCATGACTACTTGAATCCAACATTTTTCTAAATTCCCCTTGAGGGAGCATCACAATTTGACGAAATTGTGTATCTGAAAGAGATAAGAGCTGTTTCAATGCTTTATTTGCTTCAGTTATTTTTGTAATCGGCTGTCCTTCGGGCAGGTGCAGTTCCACCCCTGCTTTGACCTGAATGGGTTTGCCTGATTTCCCCGGTGCTCTTTGAGTAGGATAACGTTTCACATAATACTGTTTTCCCGCTACTTCAAACGTTAACTCTACAAAACATCGTTCTTCATCTGTCGCAAAATCTGATTTAAAAGCTTCTTTGTCTCGTGTCTCTCCACTTGCCCCGTCATACAATGCATATGCAAGGGCATCAAATATAGTGGTTTTACCGGCTCCAGTGGGGCCACTAATAAGAAATAAGGCATGGTTGTGCATTTGGGTAAAATCCAACTCTACTCGTTCCCGGTAGGGACCAAATGCTTGCATTACTAATTTTAAGGGTCTCATTGGTCTTCCCCTTTTCCTATTTTTTCATACACTTTTTGAATCACTTGTTTTTGTGCGTCATTCAACGGAAGATCACGGAAGGTTTCATAATATTGATTAAATAACTCTGGCAAGGTAGCTGTTTGTGTCGCTTCCCTTTTTTTAGTGATGGCTTGATTGTTTCGTTTTTCCATCCGCGTGTACTCAAGTCCCATCGCATTCGGATAACGTCGTCTCAGTTGATTCATCGCTTCCATAATCGTGTGTGGATCTTCTAATTCAAAAAACACATAGTCGTCAGATGCTTCTTTCATCACATCATCAAACAGGCCTTTTACGACACGCATATCTCGCAAAGGTTTAAAGTGCAGTGGAGTTATCGCTACTTCTTTGTCTTTTTCAAGCGTGACAAGGGACACTTGTTTTTTATGCTTTGTTTCAGATTTAGAATACTTTAAGGGAGATCCACTGTATCGAATCCGATTTGTGCCTACTTTTTGTGCCTTATGTAAGTGTCCGAGTGCTACGTAATCAAAAGCAGAAAACAAATCTGAACTTACATATTCCGCGGTACCAATGCTTAATGGGCGTTCTGAGTCGGAAGATTCCACGGATTCCACTTGGTTCCCTGCAATAATATAGCCATGCATGATCAGCACATTTAAGCGATTTGAATCCATTTCTTCTACGACGGATTCTAGTTGCACACGCGTGGCATCTTCTAAATGTTTGATGTCACGTTCAGGAAATAATTTGCGTACCTGGATGTGATCGGCAAAAGGCATTAAATAAAAGTCTGTATCTTGGATGGATACTTTTCGAACCGTTTCTTTTGCCAGTCCTTCAATGTAGAGGTTGCTTGCAGCGAGCAATTCAGCACCGTATTCAAGTCGTTCGTTGCTGTCGTGGTTGCCCGCGATCGCAAGAATCGGTATTTCTGTCTCTTGAACTAAGCGTGTCAAAATAGAGTTAGCCAATGTGACCGCGTCACGGGGCGGAATCGCACGGTCGTACAAATCCCCCGCCATAATGAGAACATCCGCGTCCAACTCCTTTACCTGTTCGACCAATTGATCAAAGAAATAGGCTTGGTCCTCAAGCATAGAGAACTCATTCACTATTTTTCCGATGTGCCAATCGGCTGTATGAATAATTTTCATGTCTGTCCCCTTTCTAAAATCGCAATCCTTTTGGATAAAAGTTTTTTACTGTACCTTTGACTTCTTTGCCCCATCCAACGGTCATTCCTCCACATTGCACCGCGAGCCAGCCTCTATCTTCTCCAGTCCGAAATGTCTCTCCTTTAAAATAACGTCGACATGCATCTTCATCCAATTCCAATCGATGACGAAATTGTTCGTTTGGAAGAGCTAAAGCTAACGCATGGTTGGGCTCAAAACGGTTTTTCTTAAACACGCCTGCATGAATGCCTTCCCGAATAACTTTTATCTTTTTGGTGGCTGGGAATCCTTCTGGAATCAAGACAAGGCGATCTTTTCTCAATTGCTTTACCCCCTCAGGTTCTGACACCAATGCCTCTTTCCAAAAAACATCCCACTCTGTTCGTTGTTCTTTAGACAAGGAATCAGGTTTGACTGTTGGAAGAAGAGTGGCCTCGCCCTCTTTGGTATCACTCACTCGTGCCACAAAGTGCCCTTCTCCTTGAAGATGATGGGGAAACAGACGAGCGGTGTGTGCAAGTTCTGGATGCCCATCTGCCCAATCGGGACGCCCTGGCACCATTCCTTCTGCTAACTGAATTGGATCTACCTGTAACTCAGGGTATTCGTGCAACAATTTACGGATAACTTGCTCATTTTCTTCTGGCGCAAATGTACAGGTTGAATAGACTAATGTCCCTCCCGGAGCAAGCATCTTCATGGCTTCGTCTAAAATCTCTTTTTGGCGTAGGCTACATACTACAGGATACTCTGGTGTCCAGTAAGACATGGCGTCGGGATCTTTTCGAAACATCCCTTCCCCGCTACACGGTGCATCCACTAAAACAACATCAAAATATGCTGGAAATTGAGTGGCTAATTTTTGTGGAGATTCATTAGTCACCAACGCATTTTTAACACCGAAGCGTTCCATGTTTTCTGATAGAATGCGTGCCCGTTGTGGGTGAATTTCGTTCGAGACAAGGAGGCCATCTCCTTGGAGCATCCCGGCTAGTTGTGTACTTTTCCCTCCAGGAGCTGCGCATAAATCCAATACTTTTTGACCCGGTTGGACGTGGGCCACTTCCGCCACAAACATCGCACTTGGTTCCTGTCCGTATACATACCCCGCTTGGTGTTCTGCTGAATTTCCTTGAACGGTTCCCCGAAAGCCAGTAGAAGACCAAGGGACTGGTTCTGCTTGATGGCTTGTGGGACCGGTTGTTTTCTTCAAAGGATTGATTCGAAATCCTCGTTTGGCTTCTTCGTTAAAGCTTTCAAAAAAAAGAGCAGCCTCTTGTTCACCTAATAATTGTTCATACTTTTCTTTAAAACCTTCTGGAAACTTCATTTTTTTCCTTCTTTCCTATTAGCGTTTCATTTTTTCTGATACATCTAATGTATCAGAAAAAATGAAGGGAGTGATTAAAGGATTCTTTTTAAAAGTTGTTTGGCTTTTTTTATAAAAACCGATAAGAAATTGTCTTCTGAACGTCTTTCTTAATAAAGGGTGTGTATAAAACGTCCTTTCAGTGCGCATCATACTCTAAACTGCATGATGTACGCGAAATAAGGTATTTTTCAAAGTAAATTTTTTGCACGTTCTCAACACAATTCACCGTTTAATCTTGTCGAACTTCATGTAATTTTCTTAAACAAAAAAAGAGTAGATACACTACTCTTAAAAATTCTATATAGAATAACTACACACCAAGTGTCTATGCACTTTTCTTTATGGTTTTTCAGTATTTCACTCAGGTACTAGTCCTCTTTATTTTCTTTAATCACTTTTGTGTGTTTGTTTTCTGCAATTTCCTCAGCTCTAGATACAGCTTCTTTTTTTGTTGCATGATAAGAATCCACTTGTTTGGCTCCTACACTTTTGACACTCCACATCTCTTTTTCTTGATTGTATGATACCTGTACATCTGAATCTTGTAGACGTGCCGAATTTGTTTTTTTCTCGTGTTCTGTAATGTCTTTATTTGATAATTCAGCAATCTCTTTTTCGGTAGCTTCTTTCGCCCAGTCTTTTGCTTGTGCGATAGAGATGGGGATGGCTTGTTTTTCCTCATACCCTTCTTTTAACATGGCATTTACTATATCAATAGCTTTCATTCTAACTACTGGCTGTAAATTTTTCATCGAGTCAGGATACTCTGATTTTGTGTACGGCATGCAAGTCTCCTCTCCTTTTTCTTCTCTTTTCTACTTGTATGTTTTCATACTTTTTATATTCATTCTCTTTTACTATAAATTGATTGGTTCGCCACCTGTAACCCCATAAATTTGACCGGTAACATAGCTACTTTCTGCAGATGTTAAAAATACATATACAGGGGCTAATTCTACGGGTTGTCCTGCGCGTCCAAGTAGAGTGTCTTGCCCAAAGTCAGGTATTTCTCCATCGAGTTTTCCATCATCTAATTGAAGCGGGGTCCAAATAGGCCCTGGGGCTACTCCATTCACGCGCACAGCTTTATCTGCAAAGTATTTGGATAAAGATACAGTTAAGTTGCTGATTGCTCCTTTGGTAGCTGCATAATCTAACAATGACGCACTTGGATTAAAGGATTGCACAGATGTTGTTGTAATAATTGTGCTTCCCGACTCCAAGTATGTTTCGGCAGCTTTCACTGTTTCAAACATGCTGATGACATTCACTTTAAATGTATCTTCTATTTGTTTTACGGATAATTTACTTAAAGAAGGTTGCGCGATCTGTTGCGCTGCATTTAACACTAATGCATCTAATTTCCCGAAAGCTTCAATCGTTTTTTCTACGATTTCGGCTGCTGCACCCTCTTCGCGTAAATCGTAAGGGAGGAGTAGCGCTTGTTGACCTGCTTGCTCAATATACTTTTGAACTTCATAGGCATCATCTTCTTCTCCAGGTAAAAATTGAATCGCGACATTCGCACCTTCACGTGCATAGGCGATGGCTACAGCCCGCCCGATTCCTGAATCGCCTCCAGTAATCAGGGCGTTCCTTCCTGTTAAGCGGTTATTTCCTTGATAACTTTTTTCTCCACTATCTGGCTTGGGGTACATCTTTCCTTGAAGGGCAGGAGTATTTTGTTCTTGGTCTGGGAACGTCTGCGAGTGATACATGTTTTGTGGATTTCTTAAGCTATCTTCTTTCATATAGAAGCACTCCTTTGTTAGAATTTGTGTCTCTTTATACATGGAGAATAGCAGTAATGCTTTTTTATTGCCATACATACCATTTATAGACGACTCGTGAAGTCAGACTTAAAAAGGACAAACATTCTTTGCTTCTCTACTACATGTCGTGCTAAAATAGACAAGCAGTGATTTTCAAAACTACATATAGTGATAGGGGTTTATACATGGAAGGAGTGGATACATACGTGATTGTCTTAGCAGGTATGATTGGTGCTGGAAAAAGTACCCTTACCAAAATGATTGCAGATGAATTGAACAGTCAGGCTTTTTTTGAACAAGTAGATAACAATCAAATTTTGGAGAAGTTTTACCAAAATCCAAAGCGCTGGGCGTTTTCTCTTCAAATTTTCTTTTTAAATACACGGTTTAAAAGTATTAAAGAAGCCCTGGTTCATCAAAACAACGTGCTAGATCGTTCGATTTATGAAGATGAATTGTTTACACAAATCAATTATGAACAGGGCAACATGAGTGAAGCTGAAATGCGCTTGTATACGGATCTTCTAGCGAACATGATGGAGGAATTGGGCGCATTGCCTAAAAAATCGCCCGATCTGTTGATTTATTTGAGAGGTTCTTTGGATACGCATTTAAAACGAATCCAAAAACGTGGCCGTCCCTATGAACAAGTAGACGAAGACCAAGCTTTGTTAGACTACTACACAACGCTTCATTCACGGTACGATTCTTGGTTTGATACATATGACAAGAGTCCTACCTTGATTATCGACATCGATAAATACGATGTTGAGCAAGAAGCCGATAAACAAGCTGTGCTTGAAATAGTGAAACATACATTGCGTCGCGAAAAGATGCCTACTTAAGTGAAAGACCACCCTTAACATGACTGGCTTTCTATAAAAACGAGCTCCTCATTCTATGAGAAGCTCGTTTTTATAATGAAACCATCCTTTTTAGGATAGTTCAGAATAGTTTTTTTATTTCCCTAAGAACATCCTGTCTTCAAGCTTTACAGATTACATGAAAAGAGCGAGAAACATAGGCCTTTGTTAACTACTGTTCTTCATGTCGGAGAAGCCACTCTTTTCTCCAAAGCCCTCCAGCATATCCTGTCAGCTGTCCATTTGCTCCATTCACACGGTGACAAGGTACCACAATACTTAATTTGTTTTTTCCGTTTGCACTCCCAACAGCACGCACAGCTTTTTTATTTCCGATAGAAACAGCAATATCTTTGTACGAACGTGTTTCCCCATATGGAATGTCTTCTAGCGCCCTCCACACAGATTGTTGGAAATCCGTGCCTTCGAATGTGTAGGGAATTGTAAAATTGTTTCGTTCTCCTCTAAAATACTCTTCAAGCTGTTTGGCACATGTACGAATGACTTCCGGAGTATCGAGTGTTTCATTATTTTCTTTGCATACTTTTTGTGTGTACGCAATCGTTAAAATTGTTTCCTCTGTACCAGTAATTTCAAGTATACCTAACGGAGAATCGAGATCCATACAATAAACCATTCTATAGTGTCCTCCTCTTGATCCACATCTTTTTAGCGTCGTTTTTTCATGCCTGATTTCTTTGTTTCTAGCATGCATGATGTTGATTCTCAACACAATCTTATTCTTTCACTTGTAGTCTCTTTTTTCATCGATTGAATGTTGCCCCACAATATCTTTTATCTAGAATGAAACTACCCAAGGGCCAGCCTAAAATGGTGTGGCCTAAACATTGGAATGCTTCTTTAAACGTATCCTAACATGTAGCGTGAGCTTTT
>CAYZZA010000015.1:5424-27747 GCA_964482685.1 uncultured Carnobacteriaceae bacterium | reverse complement strand
GGTCGCATTCGAGACTTGCACTCGTTAGAGTTCGCCCATGCTGGGCGAACAAAAACGCTCCACCCAACAAAACATTGGATGGAGCGTATGCAAGATACCTCATTTGAGGAAAAGTCTTCACGTAGACGGAAGACTCTCTTGATTATTTGTGTCTGTTTAAGATTTTTTCTAGCATGGTTTTGTTGTGGAATCCAACTAATTTCTCCACTACTTCGCCGTCTTTTTTAATTAACAACGTTGGAATGCTCATAATTCCAAATTGGCTTGGAACTTGTTGGTTGGAGTCAACATCTAGTTTGTAGTATGACACACCGCTGTCTTTGTCTTCTGCAAGTTCATCAATAACTGGAGACTGCATGCGACATGGTCCACACCATTCTGCCCAAAAGTCTATAAGTGTTAGGCCTTCCTTTGTTGCTTCTTCAAAAGTTGCGTCTGTTAAATCTTTAACCACTTCTATTCCTCCTCATAATCTCTTACAAACCTAGCACCACTTATTAAAAGTAAGTGCCTCTTTGAATAGTATACCAAACCATTTTAAAAAAAGCCAGACTAGAACAAACTTTATTTAAAGGTGACTTCTGTTGCGCCCGCACCGCCTTGATTGGCAGGGGCCATTTCGTAGCTGGCAACCGAAGGATGTTTCTTTAGCGCTTCTTGAACCGCTTTTCGAATGACTCCTGTGCCCATCCCGTGAATAATGGTCACTTTAGGATAGTTGGCTAATAAGGCACTATCCAGGTAACGATCGAGTTTAGACAGAGCCTCTTCATATCGAGTGCCCCTCAAATCTAACTGCATAGAGACCGATTCAGAACGGCGCACACTCCGAACTGTTTTCGGTTCTTCGCGATCGGCTTCTTGCTTTTCGAGTGTAGATTGCGGCAACTTCATTTTCAAACTCCCCATCTGTACCACCCATTCGTTTTTTGAAGCTTGCTCAATCAAGACCCCACGTTGGCCAAAACTTGTCACGTGTACGGTGTCGCCTACTTTGAGAACGTCTTGTTTGGCTTTTTCGCGCTTGGCTTTTTGGAGTATTTTGTTGCCCGCCAAGGCTTGTTCTTCAGCCGTTTTTAATCCTTGTAACCTGCTACGCACATCGATAAATTCGTGTTCTTTGACCGGTTGCTGCACATCCATCTGCTTTTGTTTGTTTCGCAGTTCTGTGATGACTTGTTCAGCTTCTTTTTGCGTCTGAGTGACAAATGCATTCACTTCTTGTTCGGCTTGGGTCTTTAGCCGTTGTTTTTCTACTGCCCATTCATCATAAAGCATTTGCAATTCGTCTTGCAACTGTTTCGCTTGGCGCGACTGTTCCGTAAGTTCTTCATATTTTCTTTCGGTCAACACTCGTTTGCGGTCTAAATCCGTAATCATCTCTTCAACGCTTTGGCTTTCTCCGCTCATTAAGTCTCTTGCAGATGCAATAATTCCAGGATCTAATCCTAAACGAGCCGCAATCTCAAACGCATTGCTTCGTCCAGGTACCCCAATCAACAACCGATACGTTGGACTCAATGTATCCACATTAAACTCCATGCTCGCGTTAATTGTTTGCGGACGGTTGTACCCATAGGCTTTTAGTTCCGGATAATGAGACGTCACCACGACATCACTGCCAACAGTTCCCATGGCATCAAGAATGGCAATGGCCAGCGCGGCCCCTTCTTGAGGATCTGTTCCAGCTCCTAACTCATCTAGGAGAACCAAGCTCTCTTCGTCCACTTTTCCTAACAACGACACAATATTCGACATATGAGAAGAAAAGGTACTCAAGTTTTGCTCCATCGATTGTTCATCGCCGATATCTACAAACAGTTGTGTGTACACAGTCAACTGACTTTCTGCGTCTGCTGGAATGTGCAAACCAGTTTGTCCCATACATTGGATCAATCCAAGCGTTTTTAACACGACGGTTTTCCCACCTGTATTGGGTCCTGTGATAACCATCGTATGAAAGTCGGTGCCTAAAAAGAGATCATTAGGTACCACTTCATCCGATGGAATCAAAGGATGGCGGGCTTGGTAAAGTTTCACTTCTCTGTCTCGACTGAGAAGGGGTTCGACTGCACGCAATTCTTTGGCATAACGCGCTTTGGCTTGGCACACGTCTAAATCCGCCAAAACGTCTACGTTGTGGCGGATATCTGAAGTATGAGGGGCTATCTTGCCAGACAACTCAGCCAAAATCCGACTCACTTCGCGCCGTTCATCCATTTCTGCTTCTTTCAACCGATTGTTCAATTCCACCACGACTTGCGGCTCCACAAAAATGGTTTGTCCGGTCGAGCTTTGGTCGTGTACGACCCCACCAAATTGACTTCGGTATTCCGCTTTGACTGGGAGTACAAAGCGGTCGTTTCGAATTGTGATGAGGGGATCGGATAAATATTTGGCAGATTTCCCGCGAATCATGGAATCGAGTTTTTCACGAATACGGTGCTCACTTTGCTTGATTGACCCCCGAATACGTTTGAGTGCTTGACTTGCTTCTTCTAACACATAGCCTGTCTCGTCCACTGTTTTGCTGATGTCCTTTTGGATACTTGGCAACACAATCAATTGATTGCTGCGCTCATATAAAACCTGCAAGTCTATTTCTTGTTCCTTTAAATGAGAAAAAAAACGAACCATTTCTTTTGTATTGGTCAACACGCGGCCAATTTCAGCCAATTCTGCTCCGTTTAATGATGCCCCGATCTCCAAGCGCTTCATATGTGGCAACACATCTGCAAAACGTGCAAGAGGAATGCCTCCAGTCCGACATGCAATCACAACGGCATCGGTGGTCTCTTTTTGCCATGTCTGAATCTCCTCCCACTCAACCGAGGGGCGTAACAGATGTGCTTGATGTTTTCCAGGTTCTGAAACAGTGTATCCAGCTACTTGTGCAATCACTTGATGATAATCCATCTTCCGTAGTACTTTTTCGTCAAATGTTCTCACGCAATCATTCTCTCCTTTTCTACATAGAAAGAAACCGTTACTTCTTTACGCGAAGAAACGGTCTCTGTGTGTGAACCGTGAACGGTTTCTTTATTCTGGTGTTTGCCGCCATTGTTCATACATTTGTTTAGACAATTGCGGTGTTCGTGTCACGATAATTTGTGCAATGGAACTTTGGTTAAATTGTGTTTGGACAAACGTCAAAGGAATCGTGGATAAAATAAGCAACACCAAGAACACACCAACGTAATTCACGACTACATTCAACACAGCCCCACCAATTTGGTTCAACGAGCGCAACACGGGAATCTGTGACACAAATCCAATTAGTCCACCAATCAACCGCGTCACTGCCCACCCAATCAAGAGCAAAAGCACAAACGAAGTGCCATTATAAAACACATGATCCAATTGAAGACCCGCTTCTCGAGAAAACAAAACAAATTGGTCCGTCAAAGAAGCATGTGGATAGGGAATACTCATTTCAATCGGTCCACGCAATTGTTGGTAATACCGAAGTGCAAACCAAAAGGAGAGCACATACCCAATTGTTAAAACCAACTGCAAAAGCAACCCTCTTTTTGCCCCACTATACAAGGCGATTCCTAATATAAATACAATAGCTAACGTTAATATCATGTTACACATCCTCACTGTCAGATGGAGTACGGGCAGAGTCTTGTACAAACTTTGCGCGCTCTTCTAGCTGTCTATTTTTTTCTTCAAGCATGTCCATTTTTTCTTGCGCTTTGTCTACTCGTTCTTGTAAATCCATCTGTGTAGAGACAGCATTGATTGCCAATAAAATGGCTCTGCGCTCGCCGTCCAATCCAGTTGTCAATTCTTTGAGCTGATTGAGCTGTTCTTCCACGAGTTCCGTGACAGCTTTCATGTGTGCTTGCGGCTTGGTGCCTAAAATGACATAGGTTTTTCCTTGAATGATGGTTTTAAATCTTTTTTTTGTTCCGGACATCTTTTGTTCCTCCAGTGTTCCTAATACCCCCTATTTTAACACGAAAAAAGGATGGTTTCATCCCTTATCCGTTTCGGCTTGCGTGCCGTTTCGGAGGGCTTCCTTTTTTGGTACACTAGAGAGGCAGATAAAATTGATAATAGAAAAGAGGGCTCCACATGGCTACTACCGTTTTACTGGCTTCACCAACTGTGCTCAACCAAATGAAACAAGCGTACCACGCTCACCTCGTTTTACCTTTTCCACCTTACACTGTTTTTGCAGCCAAAAAAAATGGCACCATGATTACTGCGTATACATCTGGAAAAGTCGTCTTTCAAGGACACGACGCCACACCAGAGCTTGACCGATGGATTCACGCTGGCGCCACCATACAAGACAAAAAAGAAGCAAAAGAAACCTCTCCTTCTCGTTTGCCAGAAGGCTTTGAAACATGGTCGGTTGTAGGCAGCGATGAAGTAGGAACTGGCAGCTACTTTGGTCCCTTAACTGTTGTGGCTACCTTTGTCGACGATACAGCAATTCCTTTGTTAAAGGAATTGGGGGTCAAAGACTCCAAACACTTAACTGATCCAGAAATTATTCGCATTGCCAAAGATTTGCTTGTCACCGTCCCGTATAGCTCGTTATCCATGGATGCCACGACATACAATCGCATTCAACCGACGATGTCGCAAGGAAAGATGAAAGCTATTTTGCACAACCGGGCTTTGTTGAATGTTTTAGAAAAAATTCACCCTCGTAAACCAAAAGGAATTTTAATTGATGAATTTGCTCAACCGTCTACATATTTTCGGTATTTGTCGGAAGAAAAAGAAGTTTTGAAGGACAACGTCTATTTTGCAACAAAAGGAGAAAGTCACCATCTCGCCGTCGCAGCTGCCTCCATTATTGCGCGGTACTCCTTTTTAAAAAGATTGGAAAAAGACTCTGCGCGCGTTGGTTTGACTTTGCCTTCAGGAGCCAGTGCCCAATCAGATGTCGCAGCTGCACGTGTACTTAAAAAAGGTGGGATGGATTTGCTTGGTACCGTCGCAAAACTTCATTTTGCCAATACCCAAAAAGCCAAAAATATCGCAGGGTACAAAGATGAAAAAAGGTGAGCACAGCCTGTGCTCACCTTTGACATCGTCTCAACTCAATTATTTGATACGACAAACATGACTCTTTCAGTCATGTTTGTTTTTGGTATGTGCCTCATTGTCCACATTTTCGTGCGCAATCTGGGACTTTTGTCTTTTTTTGAGTGTACATTTTTTATTCTTAGCTTTTTTTCTTTTTTTACACACCTATTTTCCTACAAAAACAAGTACAAAGGTTGAGTTTTATCTAATCGATGCACCTAACTCGGTTTCTAGGGCAGCTTTAACTGCTTCAAATGCTTCTTGAACAGGTTCTTCTACAAGCGTGGCAGCTGGATTTAAGAAAGACAACGAATAAGCAACGGATTTTTTCCCAGCTTCAATGGAGTCTCCTGTGTAAATATCAAACACATGAACTTGACGCAACCATGGTCCTCCATGTGCTTCAATGACAGAGACAATCTCAGCATGTGTGACGCCTTCTTCTACCATAAAAGCAACGTCACGACTCATTCCAGGGTAACGCGGAATAGGGCTGTAAATTGTGTCTTCTTTTTCGGCTTCCACTAAAGCATCTAGATCTAATTCACACACATACACGTCTGAGATGTCGTATTCTTTTGCGACCATTGGGTGGACTTGGCCAATAAAGCCGATGGTCTCTCCTTTGTGTTGCACGAGTGCTGTGCGCCCAGGGTGCATCGCAGACATTTGTGTCTCTTTGACAAACTGAACCGGTTCACGCAGCTCAAACGTATCAAGCAATCCTTCTACGATTCCTTTTAAAGTGTAAAAATCGGTGACGTGCCCTTTGCCTTGCCAACTGTCTTGCGAATACGGGCCGGCTAGAACCGCTGCCAAATGATTGGTTTCTTTTGGCAACTTTTCCTCTGATTGTCCATAAAAGACACGACCAATTTCGTAAAAAGCAACACGGTCTTTGCTACGTGCTTGGTTGTATGCCACATGTTTCAGTAACCCAGCCACGACATTCATTCGCAATGTTTGGTGTTCGGTGCTTAATGGCCAATTGACGTCTACATGAGCCGCTTCTAGAAGCGAGAAGCGTTTGGACTCCGAAACGGTTGTCAAGGCGTAACTAATGGTTTGAGACAAACCACATCCTTCAAGAAACCGTTCCGTGTGACGAGTGTAGCGAAGTTTGTCGCTCAAAAGTGCCGGTGTTCCTTCTGTTATTGGCAACGTGGCCGCAATGTTGTGGTAGCCGTAAATACGGGCCACTTCTTCTAATAAATCTGCCTCAATAAACAAATCCCAACGTCTTGGTGGAATTTGGACAGTAAACCGTTCATTTGAGACGCGTACTGGAAATTGTAGACGCGTAAAGATATGTTCTACTTCTGAAACGGTCAATGCTGTTCCAAGAGAACGGTTGATTTTATCCAATCCAATGGATAATTCGCTGTTTTCAGTGACCAATGTCGTACTGGATGCAACCCCAGATACTACGGTTCCACCCCCCAATTCGGCGATGAGACTAGCAGCATGATCCAAAGCATCTTGTACGGTACTCCAGTTAACCCCTTTTTCAAAGCGGGAACTAGATTCACTACGCAAGTTTAACTCTTTGGCTGCTTGTCGAACGAGTTCAGGTGAAAAAATAGCGGCTTCGAGCGCAACGGTTTTGGTCTTGCTTGTAATGTGAGTGTCTAAACCACCCATCACACCCGCTACCGCAACAGGCGTGTCGCCATTTGTCACAAGCAAATGCTCTGGAGACAATGTGCGTGTAGTGCCGTCTAATGTGTCCATCGTCTCATTTTCTCTAGCACGGCGCACATGCATCTGTTTAGAGGCAAAGGTGTCGTAATCAAATCCATGGAGTGGTTGTCCATATTCCAACATCACATAATTGGTCGTATCCACCACTAGATCCACTGGACGAATCCCGGCATGCATCAATTTCTTTTGCAACCACACAGGGCTTTCTGTGATTGCCACGTCTTTGACGACGCGCATCATGTATACAGCGCAATCAACGTCCGATTCAGTTGAGACAGATACATAGTCTTGAATTGAAGCCGTTGGCTCTTCTTCTAGTTTTGGAGATACAAAAACAGGCGTTTGATCCAATATTGCTCCTGCTTCGTATGCCATTCCGCGCATGCTCAGGGCATCTGCGCGGTTTGGAGTCAAATCCAATTCTAAAATACCGTCGTGTAACCCTAAGAGATCATGAACGGATGCGCCAACGGGTGTGTCCGCTGGAAAAACATAAATGCCGTCTGCTGTTTTCTTTGGGACAACACTTTCGTCAAACCCAATTTCTTGCAACGAACAAATCATTCCCTCAGACATCGTGCCACGAATGGAGCCCTTTTTGATTTCGGTTCCTTTTAACTGAGCACCTGGTAGCGCCACAATAACCTTTTGTCCTTGTGCAACGTTAGGTGCTCCACACACAATTTGAAGAGTGTCTTGTGCTCCAACAGACACTTGTGTGACATGTAGGTGGTCAGACCCCTCCATTGCATCTACTGCTAGCACTTCTCCTACGACTAATTTAGTGACTCCTTCTCCTGGAGTGTGGATGTCATCTACTTCAATGCCTGATAGCGTAATACGATCTGATAAGTCTTGTACCGAGAACGCAGATACATCTACGTATTCGCCGAGCCATTCTACAGAAATTTTCATGTTTTGTTTACCCCTTTGTATGAAATTGCGTCAAGAAACGCGTATCGTTTTGGTAAAAGTGACGAATGTCATCGATTCCGTATTTTAGCATCGCAATACGGTCTGGTCCTAATCCAAATGCAAATCCACTGTACACATCCGAGTCAATGCCCGACATCTCCAGAACCGTTGGATGGACCATTCCAGCACCAAGAATTTCAATCCAACCAGAACGTTTGCACACGTTACAGCCGTCTCCTCCGCATTTGAAGCAACTTACATCTACTTCAACAGATGGCTCTGTAAATGGGAAGTAACTTGGACGCAACCGGATTTCTCGGTCTTCCCCAAACATCTTTTTGGCAAAGACATCCAGTGTCCCTTTTAAGTCGGACATCCGCACGCCTTTGTCAATAAACAAACCTTCCATTTGGTGGAATTGGTGCGAATGTGTGGCATCGTCACTATCGCGTCGGTACACTTTTCCAGGACTAAGCATTTTTAACGGTCCCTTTGAAAAATCATGGCGATCCATGGTCCGCGCTTGAACCGGAGACGTGTGCGTACGCAAAAGAACGTCGTCTGTAATATAAAACGTGTCTTGCATGTCACGTGCAGGATGATTTTTCGGCAAGTTCATTCGCTCAAAGTTGTAGAAATCTTCTTCTACTTCTGTCCCTTCAATCACTTGATACCCCATAGACATAAACAAATCTTCAATCTCTTCCATGATGTGTACAATCACGTGGCGGTGCCCTTTTGGAAAGCTTGTGCCAGGAAGCGTCACATCAATTGACTGGGTCGCTAACTGCGCGTTCATTTCTTCTAGTTCTAGATGTTCTTTTTTTGTCTCAATACCTGCCGTGAGCTCATCGCGAACCGTATTGGCTAAGGCACCGATCACAGGTCTTTCTGCTGGTGTAACATCTTTCATTCCTTTTAGAACACTGGTTAACTGCCCTTTTTTCCCTAAGTATGCAACACGAACCTCATCTAGTTCTTTTAGAGTCTTTGTCTGCGTGATGGCGTCACGTGCCGCTTCTTGTAGTGTGGCGAGTGTTTCTTGTAATGACATGTCCTTACCCCTTTTCACAGTCTGTTAGTTACATTCATTCTTTAGTTTAATCTTTTTTTTGGTTTTTTCCTATCAAAAAAGAGCCTTCCCCCCTATAAAATAGGGACGAGGCTCTTCGCGGTACCACCCTGATTCAAAAAGACCACTCATGGGTCTCTTTGCACTTCATAGCATAACGGCGCATACCGGCTTTTTTTGTTCAGGTCCTGCAAGCAGCACACTGGCTCTTCAAAAAGCAACTCCGGAAGTGAATTCATGTACGTGTATCGAGAGTGGTTTCAGACGAGACACTCTTTTCTGTATCCTACAGACGTACATTACTAGTTTCCTTCAATGTTTGTGGGTATATTTAGATTGATTTTTTTGACTCCAGTGTGGTGGTGAGGTCTTCTTGATTGATCCAACGATTGGACCACTCTTGGATTTCACTCATCACGCTTTGCAAATCTTCTCCTTTTGGTGTCAAACAATATCCAGAACGGTTACTTGTTTGTTCACACGTGATACGTTCAACTAAGCCATCTGCTTCTAAATCTTTTAGACGCTCTGCTAGCACACGGTCACTGACGTCACAAATTTGACCGCTTAAATCTTTAAAGCGTTTTGGACCTTCCAAAAGAACTTCAATAATTAGACCATTCCATTTTTTTCCTAAGATGCGAAATGTGTGCTCAAATTTTGGACAGATTTGCTTGCAGTGTTCTGTTGTTTGCATATGCTCTGCTTCTATCATCATGAATTCACCTCATTCTCTCCTCAGTATAGCATAGTCACTTATAAATAATAAGTATCTATTTATGACCTGTGTCTAAACGAGATGCTGAAGAAAATAAGTGGCCAAGCTAAAGTAAATAAACAAACCGAGTGCATCGTTGATGGTCGTAATAAAAGGTCCAGACGCAATCGCTGGATCAATGTTAAACTTGGTTGCCACTAATGGAACAAGTGCACCTACCACAGAAGACAAGCTCAGTGTCAACACCATTGCTGCTCCTATGATAAAAGCTAACATTAGGTCTTGGTATAAAACAAGCACAATAATCACTACCGCTACCATCGAAGCCAGCCCGATTAATAGTCCCGCCCCAAATTCTTTTTTAATTGTTTCAAGAATAGTTGGTTTTTTCTTTCCATCTTTTGCGGATATTTCTCGTACAGCAACCGCTAGCGACTGTGTGCCTACGTTTCCAGCTGCGTCCATGATGATGGGAATAAACGCAGCCAACGCAACCACCGATTGCAGCGTCTCTTCGAACTGATTGATCAATCCAGCAGTGGTCATGCCCAAGAACACAAGAATCACAATCCACGGAACACGCGCTTTTGCAATCTGGGAAATGGTCATCTCTTCGTCTGTCTCAGACGGTTTAATCGCAGAGAACTCTTGAAAGTCTTCTGTGGTTTCGTCTTCTAAGACATCCATAACGTCATCTACGGTCACAATCCCAAGTACTATGCCATCTTCTTGGATAACAGGAACGGCCAACAAATCGTAGTCTTGGATTACGCGGGCAACTTCTTCTTGGTCTTCTAACAAGCTAACGGAAACCACTTGTTCCGACATAATGTTGCCGACTTTTTCGTGTTCTGAAGACACAATCAAGTCTCGAAGCGACACAACACCTCGCAAGCGCATGCTTTCATCCACAACATACATGTAGTAAATGGTTTCAGCGCTTTTTCCAACACGTCTCAAGACACCAATGACTTCTGAGACAGTTTGATCGGTTTTTACATAAATAAACTCTTTTGTCATGATTGCTCCAGCGGTACGAGGCGCATAAGACAAGAGTTCTTCAATTAGCAAGCGATCGGCTTGTTTCATCATTTTTAAAATTGGCTGTTGTTCGTCCGGTGCGAGCTGGGCCAAAAATCGGCTCACATTATCTGTAGCGGTCTCGCTAAACACCTCTGCCATATAAGTTCGTGGCAAATATTCAACCGCATTTTTTTGGTCTTCAAACTCCAACCACTCAAAAATATCTGAAAATTCATCCGGTTCAATAAAATCGGCGATTTTTGTTTTCTTTTCAGGATAGAGCAAATGAAACAATTCTGTTTGGTCTTTTGTATGCAATTTCAAAAACAACTCTCGAAAAAGTTCGCGGTCATTGTTTTTAACAGCTTTATATATGTGATCGTAATGGGTTTTGTTTCTTTTTTTCAGTGCGCTCATCGTGCTACATCCTCCTTGTGACTGCATGAAGCCTTTCTTTCTATCAGTCTGTTCCTGTTCCGCATGACTCGTCTATTGTACCCGACCTTATGCGATTGTTCAAACCTCTTCTTGCTTGCGCCATCCTCTTTTCGCTTAAGGAAGTGCAGATAGATGAGGCCTTTTCATATGAGATTCGAGCAACAAGGGTGCTACAAAAAAAGCTAGGACACGTGTCCTAGCTTTTTAACTACTCATTCTTGCTTTTTTAGGCTAAACGTAATTTTAACAACACGTTGTTGATAGAATTAGATACTTTTGCCAATGAAGGAACGGTCACTTCATTAATGGCGCAGTACTTGTCTACTGCTGTTACAACATAACTTTCTTTGTAACGTGGAAACGCACATCTTGTCGTCAAAAACATATGTTTCAAAATAATGTCTTTTTCTATGTGGTTTAAATCTGTAATTTGTGAAGCATTTTTCAAAGCTATTTTAGGGTGTACATAGTTGTGTGACCCACTTGCCATTTCTTTGATTTCTTCTCTATCTTCAAGAAAGAAATCATGTAGCAAACCAGCACGTGCCACAGAGCGCGTATCCAAGTTGAGTCGTTTTGCTATCCGGAAGCTGACATAAGAGACAAACAGTGAATGTGCCAATCGAGTCGTGTAGTGGTGATGAGTAATGTCGTCTAGTTTTTGCAGTTTATTGTTTTCCAGTAAATCCGCAACGAGCTCCACATATTCTTCATCTTGTTTCCAGTACGCTTGAAGATCCTCCATGAAAACTCTCCCTTAGATTTAAATTTTGTCTTTTCTATTTCGTAAATCAACTAGAGCCTTAAGCATTCAATATATCCATCGTACACCCAATAAGAAGAAAGTGAAAGGATATTGTTCTTTTTTCTTTAACAGACATCTTTTTTTAGACAAATATTAGACATGGATTGTATTTTTGTATGTGTCACGCTTGATCCGCCCACAAAGAAAACATCAAAATGCCGGCTGCTACACCTACATTTAAAGATTCGGCGCGACCTTGAATGGGAATATACAAATTTTGATCTGTATGGTCTAGAATATCTTGGCGCACTCCTTGGCCCTCATTGCCCATAATCAATCCAAACGGACCTTTGGGACGGACATCTGTATAAACTTTGGCTTTTGGGTCTAATGCTGTCCCGTATACAGGTAGGCCTTTTTGTTGAAAGGACGCCATAGCAGTTTCAATCGTGGCTTTTTGAATATGAAGGTGAAAATGACTCCCTTGCGCAGATCGAAGCGTTTTATCGTTGTACAAATCGGCACATCCATCGCCTAGCACCACACCCGCAAACCCTGCCGCATCGGCTGTTCGAATCATTGTCCCAACATTTCCAGGATCTTGCACACCATCTAAAAACAAATATGGCGCTTGAATCGCTTCTTGTTCACTGGGTGTATCCATTTGAACGACCGCAAAAATACCTTGAGAATGTTCTGTTGTTCGAATCGCAGCGGTTGCTTCTTCAGACAATGTAATCAGTTTGTCGGGTGGAAGAGTGTCGAGCAAAGGAGACGAGAAGTTTTCATGAATCATGACTTCTACAATTGCCGCTTTTGCTTTAAGTGCTTCCTCGACTAAGTGAACCCCTTCAAGGATATATGTTTGTGTTTTTTCTCTTTCTTTTCGCTGTTCCAACTTTTTCCACTGTTTCACACGTGGATTTTTAGATGATTGAATGTACATATGTTTCTCTCCTTTGTCGTCACTTCTATTTTACAGGATGAAACAAAAAAAGAAACAGACCATCTGAAAGTTTCCTCTGGTTTCTGTTTCTTTTGTGTTTCGATACGTATTCAAAAAGTCCGCAAGAACGCCTAGTTTCACACAGTTTACTGAAAAGCAGGCTTTCATACAAGTTTTCTTTGCATAAGGAGAGACAAGTTCCCTTGTTCGTCCCTTTCTTCTCTGCTTATCTTTTCAATACCTTTTAGTTATCTTTTAGTTGCGTTTCATTTTCGTGTATACAACTAGTAGGCTTAGATTCCAATATAAGGGGCTGGATCTACCGTACGTCCATTAATATGCAATTCAAAGTGCAAGTGAACGCCGGTCGAGTTTCCTGTTGTTCCCATTGTTCCAATCATTTGCCCTTGTGAAACAGTTTGACCCATCGACACTTGTAAAGCTGGAGTCATATGTCCATAGACAGTTTGTTGCCCACCGCCATGGTCAATTTTTACATAGTAGCCTAGTCCGCTATTGTATCCTGCATGGACAACCTTTCCGGCTTTAGCTGCTACAATGGGACCCCCACCGGCAATGTCTACTCCTGCATGCAATTTTCGTGTAAAGAAAATTGGGTGGATACGGTACCCATAGCTAGATGTTTTATACCCGTTGGACGGGCGAATAAAGCCAGATGAAGTTTGCTGAGTGGAGGGCTTTGGTGCTGGTTTGGATACAACTGGTGCCGCAACAACTGGTTTTGGTTTTTCCGTGGACGAATTGGCTGCTTGTTTCGCTGCCGCATCTTTTGCTTGTTGAATGGCTGCTAGACGATTTTGTTCTGCTTGTTTTCGACTAGCTGCTTCGGCCGCTGCTTTTTCTCTTGCAATACGGGCTGCTTCCGCTACACGTGCCGCTTCCGCAATTCGGGCTTCTTCTGCGATGCGCGCTTTTTCTGCTTTAATCTCTTCATTCAGCGTACTGGCTTGTTGCGCAATATTTTTTTGCTCTTCAATAAAGGCTTCTTTTTCCGCCGCGGTCATCTCATATGTTTCGGCCACTTGAACAATTGCCTCATCGAGGTTTTGTTTTTCAGCAACCAACGCTGCTTGGTTTTCTTCTAGTTCTACTTTGATGGCTTCCGCTAATCTTTTTTCTTCGCGTACTTGTGCTTCTGTTTCTTCTAGTTCCTGTTGATCATCAACTTGTGCTCTTACAATTTCTTTGTTGGCACCTACAAGATTGCTAATCAATCCAAGTCGTCCGACTAAATCTGATAAATTTTCTGCAGAAATCACAATATGTACCATACTCGTTGTGTTCCCTTGTGTTTGAACAGCACGGGCTTGATTTTGTAATTTTTCTTCTCGTTGCGCAATTTGTATTTTTAATGCTTCAATTTGTTCTTGAAGCACGTGGATATTTTCTTCCAATTCAAGCAACGTAGCTGTCTGGGCATCGATCTTTTCGACTAACGCATCAATTGATGCTTGAATAGACAAAACTTCTGATTCCAAGCTTTCTCTTTCAGATTGCAGGGCTTGCATCTCAGCATCTCGTTCAGTTATTTCTGTGCTGATTTCTCCAAATTGGGCATCTAATTTGTTTTTTTCTTGTGTCAATTCTTCTAAACTACGTGCCTGAACGGTTTCACCAGGAAACTGTAGGCTAGCGGTCAAAAGAGCTACCGATAAGCAGCTCACCGTTAGTTGTTTTTTGAGACGTTGTTTCTTCATACTTTATTTCCTCCTGCAATCAATTATTTGAATTAGGGTCAGACTATGGGTAAAAAGAAGCAAACAAGTGAACAATGAGACAGAGTGTGGAAAAGAATCAGAGATATTGTGCTGGATCGACAGTCGATCCATTGATGTGTACTTCAAAGTGCAAGTGGACGCCTGTGGATGTTCCGGTTGACCCCATGGTCCCAATTTGTTGCCCTTGAGAAACATGTTGGCCGACAGATACGTTCAAATTCGGAAGCATGTGGGCATAAATCGTTTGCACCCCACCACCATGATTGATTTTCACGTAGTACCCAAATCCACTGTTGTATCCTGCGGTCACAACAGTTCCCGATTGGGCAGCGACAATGGCGCCGCCTCCTGTAATGTCTGTTCCTGCATGGAGTTTTTTTGTTTTATGAATAGGATGAATACGATAGCCGTACGAGGATGTAATGGGTCCATTGGCTGGACGAACAAATCCAGCTGCATTTTTTTTAGGTGGATTTGATGAGGCTAGACTTTCAGTTTGCGCTGCTGCTCGCTCAGCTGCTGCTACTTTTGCTTGCTCCGCATTGATTTCACTCGTTAAGGCGCTTGTTTTTTCAGCAAGAAGTTGTTGTTCTTTCAAAGAGATTTCTTTCTCGGTGGCATTTAATTCAAATAGCTCTGCTACTTGAATGATTTTATCGTCGAGCTGTTGTTTTTGAGCCAATAAGTTGGTTTGGTTAAGTTCCAATTCTGCTTTGACCGCTTCAGCTGCTTCTTTGTCTGCTTGTACTTGTGTTTCTTTTTCTTCTAGCATCTGTTGGTCGTCCGCTTGTGCTTGAACAATGTCTTTGTTTGCACCTAGCAATTGAGTTACTACACTCAAGCGTCCAACCAGGTCTGAAAAACTATCTGCCTCCATCACAAGTGTCACCATGTTGGTCGCATTCCCTTGCGTTTGAATGGCTCGAGCTTGTGTGTCCATCTTTTCTTCGCGAAGCGCGATTTGCTCTTTCAAGTAGTCAATCTCTGCTTGAAGTGTTTCTATTTCTGCTTCTAATTCTTGAAGGACGTCTTCTTGAATTTGAATGTCACTGGTGAGTTGATCGATGTTTCCTTGAAGTGCTTGAACTTCTTCTTCCAATTGAGCTTGTTGTTCTTGTAACTCATTCATGTTTTTTTGACGGTTTTCAATATCTCCGGTTAACGTTCCAAATTGTTTTTGTAAGGTATTTTTTTCACTTTGCATCTCTTGTATGCTTCGTGCTTCTACGCTTGTTTCTGAGAGTGCAAAACTTCCTGTCAGCAATAACGCAGAAACAAAACCTGTTGCTATTTTTTTCTTCATAATGTGTTTTGTCCCCCTGTAGGCTCTGTACCTAAATATATTAAATGATGTGTCACTAGTGTCTTGTTTTATGCGATAGCTTAAGGATAGCACGCATTGCGACACGATAAAATTGATTCCAGGTTACAAAATACAGGTGTTTTGTTACATGTTTGTATTAAACTACAATCGTTATTCAAGTGATTGGGCGCCCTTAGTGCAAGCTCATGGTGTTTGGGAAGTTTTTTTGCGTACACCTTTTTTTCTTTTGACAAGAGGCAAATATGAACAAAAAACGACACTTTTCTTATGTCAAGAAACATATGGACACAAATTGACGAATCTTTTTTCTGTTTATCCAAACTTTCTTCGGCCTTTCTTGCCTGTACACCTTTTTTATTCGTACAACTTGAAGAAGAAAATAACGCATGCAGTCTTTGGGCTGTCTTTTTCAGATCCATCATAGGCAGAGCTAAAAAATAAGACAGGGATGATAGAGTTTTTTGAGCCAGAGGAACAAAATGGAACGTCCATTTTATAAACACGTTCTACACTCTTATAAACATACGCATTCTTACATACTTTCAAAAAAATACTCTTAGAACCCTTCCTCGATGAGGCAGATTCTAAGAGTATACAACTTAATTTTTGACATCGAACAGAGTGTTTTTTCTAAACGTTTGTTTCTTTTGTTAAAAAAGATTTGTAACTCCACTCGATCAGACCAGCACCCAGAGGGGCAGTCACGAGGATAGAGACAACCGCTACAGTCAAGATCAATTCTCCGTGAGGCAGTCCAAGTGCCAAAGGCACACCGCCAATCGCGGCTTGAACTGTTGCTTTAGGCAAATACGCAATTAAGCAAAATGCCTTTTCTTTCGGTGTAAAAGAGGTCCCCAAAAGAGACACATATACACCGACTAAGCGAAACAACAAAATTCCAACAAGCAAAAGCACAGCAGACACTCCTGCTTCAAACGCGTACGCAACTGGAACGGTGGCTCCTACAAGAACAAATAGCAAGACTTCTGCCCCTTTCCAGATTTGATTGAATGAACGAGACAAAGAGATACTCTGACTGCGCTGCTTCGATTGAAACGCTAACCCCGTTGCCATAACCGCAAGGAGCCCCGAGTACGAAAACAACCCTGTCATCCTCTCTTCTCCAGATACAAGCAAGAAAGCCACACTGATGTACAACAAAACACGCATCATATCAGGGATGTCTATCTTGCCATCTATCCAGGCCAACGCCAATCCAGACACGTACCCAAGTCCAACACCTAAAACGATAGACAGGGGAATTTGTAGCAAGGAAAGATAAGAAAACGTACCTGTTTGTGCTAGTCCTGTAAAGGCTGTAAACAAGACGATGACAAACACATCATCGACAGAAGCCCCAGCCATAATTAACTGAGGGATGCCTTTTTCTGTCCCATATCCTTCATCCATCAAATGCAGCATTTTAGGAACGATGACAGCGGGTGAAACAGCCGCCAACACCGTACCCATTACGGCCGCATCAAGAAGCGAAATGGGAAACAACAGTGGTGCAAACAAAAGTGTTCCAGTGAGTTCAAACAGTGCTGGAACAAAGCACATCAGCAAAGCAGGTCGCCCCACCTTTTTTAAATCTGCAAGATTTAAAGACAATCCTGCACGAATTAAAATTACGACCAAGGCCATTTGTCTAATCTCAGCTGAAATGCTCAGCAAAGAAGCATCTAGCAGATTCATTCCATATGGACCTAGCACGATTCCCGCTAAAATAAACCCGACCAAACGTGGCAACTTTACTTTTTCTGCCACTACACTAAACGCAAACCCTAAACTAAAAATAAGCGCAAGACTCAACAACATATATATTCCTCCTTTTGTACAGGAGTCATCAGCCTACTAACTAGGCGGTTTTGGTTGTTCCATGGGAGACCCCATTCCCAATACTCATGAAGGATCTACAAAAATGAGGAACTTTTCGCTTTGATAGGATGGAGCATGTTGAGTGAGCAGTGATCCAAACATGTTGGCTTTCTTTTTTTGCTTTTACTTCTTATTTCTTTTTTGTTTTTGCTTTTATTTTTGTTTGTGTTTTTTCTTTTTTCTAGTCTTGTTCTAGACACAATTCCTCAAAAGATTTATACGGAAGTTCTAAGTCATTGGCGATCCCTTCTGATACAATATACCCTTTGTATGTATTCAATCCAGACTGAATGGTGGGATTGAGCTTAATCGCACCTTGAACACCATGTTGACTCAATTGAATGACGTACGGAACGGTATCATTGGTCAAAGCAATTGTAGACGTACGCGGGACAGCACCGGGAATATTGGGGACAGCGTAATGCAAAACGCCATGGCGGACAAAAATGGGGTCTTCATGACTTGTTGGTTGATTGATGGTTTCAAAGTTTCCACCTTGGTCAATGGCTACGTCCACGATAACAGATCCTTTTTTCATGTACCGCACCATTTCATCTGTGACCAATTTAGGGGCACGTCGTCCTGGTATCAACACACACCCAATTACAATGTTGGATTCCAAGACACATTTCCCAATATTATCTGGCGTGGACATCAATGTCTGGATTTGATTGCCAAATAATTTAGCCAATTCTCGTAACCGGAAGGGATTCAAATCAAGGATGGTGACCCTTGCCCCAATTCCAAGCGCAATTCGGGCAGCGTTTTCTCCAACTGCTCCGCCTCCGATAATTGTAACTGTTCCTTTTTCAACTCCTGGAACACCACTCAACAAGATTCCGCTTCCGCCTTCGTGTTTCTCCAAGTAGCGGGCACCTATTTGAACAGCCATACGTCCAGCTACTTCACTCATAGGAGCTAATAACGGCAATTTCCCGTTGACACTAATCGTCTCATACGCAATACCCGTCACTTCTTTTTCAAGCATGACTTGGGCCAATTGTGGGGCAGCTGCTAAATGAAGATACGCAAATAAAATCAACCCTTTTTTTAGGTAGGGATATTCAGATGGCAAAGGCTCTTTTACTTTCATAATCATATCCGAGCGTTCCCACAGTTCTTTTGCGGAATGCAAAATAGTCGCGCCATTTTCTCTGTATTCTTCGTCTGTAAATCCACTTCCATCGCCCGCAGACGCTTCCACTAAAACCTCTTGTCCTGTTTTTACTAAATGAGCGGCGCCTGAAGGCGTTAATGCTACACGGCTTTCATTGTTTTTTAATTCTTTGGGTATGCCAATAATCATCTGAATGCTCCTTTCATGGTTTGAAAAGTCTTTTTAAAGTCTCATTGACTCCTCATTATAAGGAAAAACACGCCGTCTGTCTAACCTTATTCGTATCCGTACAAGAGATTTGTCTCTATCGCTTTTCATTTGAATTTTGTATACTAAGAAACACGTCTCGTCCAGAACGTAGACAAAGTAGGAGGAATCAGATGAACTTTCACGATAGATGGATATTTGCGGATATCGAAACCACAAACGACTATTATACGTTGTACCATAACCCCCTTTTTCCTTTTATGTACGAGTATAACTTTCTACTGTTGCATGTTGTTCCAACGTTGGAGATGTTCCAGATCATTGAAGATCACTTAGCTGATTTTCATTCTAAACAAGACATCCCCCACTTAAAATTTACCTGGCCTGAAAACGAAGGACTCACCCCTCCTGTTGCTTCCTATTTAGAAGAGGCAGGGTACGGACTCGACATGCTTGAATTGTATTGCATCCACCCAAAAGATTTTGCGCCGTCGAGACTTCATCCGACAGTCACGTTAGCGTACGTGACGTCAGAGACTCTTCCTTTGTTTAAACAAATCAGCTTTGAACAAGATGCAGCCATTAGTACCTCCTTTGCAGAAGAAAAAAAGCTACTCTACGACCAACAGTTTGCAACCTCGTCTGTCCAGTTTGTTTTAGCCATGATAGACACCGAACCCGTTGGCGGAGTGACCGTTTTTGAGACAGAAAACACCGTTGAAATAGACAGTTTTTTTGTGCGTGACACTTATCAAAGACAAGGCATTGGCGCATCGATTCAAGCTTTTGTAATGACCCACGCATTGGATCGCATTGTCTTGCTCCTTGCCGATGCAAGTGATTCTCCTAGAGAGATGTATGCCAAACAAGGTTATGTGTATCAAGGATTTCAAATCAGTGCTCTTAAAACAGAAGACAAAACCCTCGAGTCAAACGAGCATTTTTTGCTCTTTTGATTCGAGGGTTTTTTGGACTTGCCTTTTAAATCTATGTGTTTTTTTGAATCCAGACCTTATCTGCATGTTTTATCTTCCGAATAGAAAACCTTACGCACTGGACCTGTCTTTTAGGCACATGTTATCAATTGCATTGCGAAAACAGTGAGCCTTTTATATGCCATCTTGCTTAGAGGAGCCCCATCCATTTTTCCACTCCAAGCGCAACTACTACAACCAATGCCGAAATAATAAACCCATGGAACATAGGGTTCAGACCGGACTGTCTCATTTCTTTTAGATCTGTCTTTAATCCTATTGCGGCTAATGCAGCAACCATCAAGAATTTGCTTGTTTGTTTTAAGAATCGGGACAACATACTAGGTATCCATCCGGCACTGTTTAACAACGCCATTCCCACAAACAAGACAATAAACCATGGAAACAAAGAAAGAAGGGAGACTTTTTTGTGTGTTTGTGTTGGACTTTCTTGCGTCTTCTTCTGCGTGAGTGTGTATTGAATGGCACTAAAAATCAAAACAGTCGGGATAATAGACAATGTCCGGGTCAATTTGACCATCGTAGCAAAATCACCGGCTGCTTCAGAAAAAGCATATCCTGCTGCGACCACACTCGAAGTATCATTGATCGCCGTACCCGCCCAAAGTCCGTACGCTTGATTGGACATCCCTAGCGCTCGTCCCATCAAGGGAAACAAGAGAATCATGGCTACATCGAATAAAAACGTTGCGGACATAGCATAGGCAATGTCACTTTCTTTGGCATCAATGACCGGAGCAATTGCCGCGATTGCAGACCCGCCACAAATACCGGTCCCAGCCGAAATCAAGTTCGACAACTTCCAATCAAGCTTTAAAGCTTTCCCGACAAAATATCCGCCCCCAAAACAAGTCAGCAAGGTAAAAAACATCACTGAAAGGGACAATTTGCCTACTTCTAAAATCGTGCCAATACTTAAAGATGCTCCTAACAGGACAATCGCAAACTTTAAGATTGTTTTTGACGTAAAAGTCAAGCCGGCTTCTAAGCCAGTGGATGAAGGCGCAAAAGAATTCACCCCCATTCCGATAAATAAAGCGATAATTGACGCCCCCACTAAGGGAATTGGAAGTGCTCGTTCTGCGAGTGTCGCAACCAATGCAATGCCTATGGCCACACTTATTCCAGGTAATTTGGATTGATTCATCCGTATACATCCTCTTTTCTTAACAAAAATACCTCCACCCTAAGCAAGAATGGAGGCACCTTTATATGCGTTTTTCTTTTTACTAGCAAACTGCTTTTGCTCGTATGCATATCTACCTTATTTTATCGATTTATAACGCCAAATCGTCTACTTTTTCTAATTCTGTTTCAATCGTTTGCACAATCTCTGTTAAAGAGCCTTCTTCAAATGGCGAGACGAGATGGGCTTGTTCTACAATTTGGAGGAATGTTTTGGAGCCGCCTACTTTACAAATGCTCAAGTAATCGTCCCAAGCTGTTGGGTCCTTTTCAACAATTGCACGTTTCCAGAATTGGAACGCACACACTTGTGCAAGTGTGTAATCAATGTAATAGAAAGGACTTTGGAAAATATGTCCTTGACGATACCAATACGTTCCTTTCTCAAGAAAGGCTTGTTCTGAATAATCTTTGTGTGGGTTGTACATTTTTTCTAATCGACGCCATGTGGCTTTTCGTTCTTCGGGTGTCATTGTTGGATTCTCATACACTTCATGTTGGAAGTGATCGACCAATACTCCGTATGGCAAAAACTGGAGTGCACCACTCAAATGGCTAAATTTGTATTTGTCGGTGTCTTCTTTGAAGAACAATTCCATCCAAGGGTACGTAAAGAATTCCATACTCATAGAATGAATTTCAGCACTTTCGTACGTTGGAAAAACAAGTTCCGGCTGTTGAATCCAGCGAGATTCATACACTTGAAAAGCGTGTCCCGCTTCATGTGTCAAGACGTCAATGTCTCCAGAAGTCCCGTTAAAGTTTGCGAAAATAAAGGGAGATTCATACTCAGGAATATACGTACAGTAGCCTCCACTTGCTTTTCCTTTTGTAGACAACAGATCTAGTAAGTCTCGTTCAACCATGAAATCAATAAACTCCCCTGTTTCTGGCGATAACTCATGGTACATTTTTTGCCCATTTTGAACAATGACCTCAGGCGTATCTGTGGGAGCAGCATTGCCTTCTAAAAAGTTCAGTGGCAAATCGTATGCGCGCATCGACTCTAGCCCAATACGCTTGGCTTGGCGTTCATACAAGCGGGTAGCAGCAGGCACGACGTCTGCTAAGACGTTTTCACGGTATGTATGAACCATATCCCGATCGTAATCAAAGCGCATCATGCGAATGTAGCTAAGTTCCACAAAGTCCTTGAACCCTAATGTGTGCGCAATATTCGTCCGAACCTCAACCATTTCATCGTAGATGCGGTCAAATTCAGCTTCATGCTCTTCAAAAAATGCTGAACTAATATCTAAATTCATATCTTTACT
>CAYZZA010000015.1:0-5414 GCA_964482685.1 uncultured Carnobacteriaceae bacterium | reverse complement strand
CTCTTCAAAAAAGCTCCAAGATGCTTGTGAGGCAGACTTGCGGACGTCTCGGTCTTTGGATTCTAAATAAGGACCAAACTGAGAGAGTGTCAATATTTTACCATCGTATTCGATTTTTGCGCTCGCTACTAACTTGGTGTATTGACTAGCCAAATCGTTTTCTTTTTGAAGCAAATCAATCACAGCTGGACTAAAGGAACGAAGTTCAAACTCAGCCATTTTAAAGAATGTTTCGGGCAATATCTCTGCTAGCGCTTCTTGATAAGGAGAGTCTAATACCGCACGGTAATATTCAACGTTTAATTCTGTGTACAACGGACCGTATTCATTCCAGTACGTATCTTCTTGTTCATAAAAGGAATCAGTTGTATCGATTGTGTGGCGAATCGACGCCAAATTCATTTGGGTATCCACATCTTGTGCAAGAGCAGTAATGTGTTTCACTGCTGCGACAGCTTCTGTCGGAGAAGATGCCGTTGTCAGTCGTTGAATTTCTGCTCGTACCTCTTGTTTGTACACATCGTAATTGGGTCTTGTATACGTATAGTCTGAGAATTTCATATGGTGCCTCCTATAAGGTTTTTTGGTGGTTGTTATAAATCAAGTTGATTTAAAATCGTCTTCAATTCTTTTAACTCTTCCACGGTAAAGGTAACCCCTTTACTCATTTTGGTGTAGTTTGGACTCCATTCACGTATGTCAAATTTAGGTTTGCGCTCGTTCCAACTAACCATCGTCAATTCTTTTGTCCACCCTTTTGGATTTTCGGATAACGTTCCTAAATGTTCTAGCACATCAAACGTAATGTCGGCCATCGCTTTTTCTCCTTTCATTTAGTCTCTTTTTCTTCTTTCTAAGAATACCACTTATTCAGTCTAGTGAAAACGTTTTTCACCAAAAAGAGAGAGCAATGAATGTCCATCGCTCTCTCTTTTCTTTTTCAATTCTCTGAATTCTTACGTGTATCTTGTACCAATCGATATAGTAGTTGTTAAGCTTCTGGAAAAATAGGAATTAGTTTCGTGTTCATGACATCTACTAATCCTAAATCACTGTATTTGTATTCTGGAATAACCGTTAAACCTAGTGTGACAATCCGCAACAATGGATTGATTGTGTCTAGCCCAATGCTGCGCAAGACGTCTTTCATCTTTTCAGCACGTTCAGCTGTATCAAAACAGTCTGTTGCGCTCATAAGACCAAAAACAGGCAATTCAAGGGTGTAGAGCAATTCGTCTTTTCCAGAACAGCTAATGCCTCCGCCACATTCGGTCAAAGCTTTGTAGACACGCTCTCCTGCTTCAGGGTAACGGTACACAATCATCATGTTGTGGTGATCATGGGCTATGGTACTTCCAACCGCCCCTTCAACACCGCCAAAGTTGCGCACAAGGCCAATTGTTTTATTTGCTTTTCCGTAGCGGTTGACGGTTAATACATACGCTAATTCAGGGTCATGACTGATGTCAATTAAACCATCTTTGACAGGGAGTTCTTCTACTTGTAAGTGTGTCAGGGACGCATTCAATTCATAATAAGTAGGCACATTGACTTTCACTGTACCCGATTGTTGTCCGTTAGGTGCTGGCATACTAAAATCACTGAGATCCAATGGCAACACATTGACGGTGTTTGTTGTTTCTATGTCGAAAGAACGCGGTTCAATCTCAACCGTCATTTTTCCGTTTTCTGCGACGAGCTTTCCACCAAAAAAGACTTTTTCTGGCTCAAATGTCTCAAAATCACGGATCAGCAAGAAGTCTGCGACATATCCCGGCGCAATCGCTCCTAGGTTGTTGATGCCAATTTCTTCCGCTGGGTGTAACGTGGCTGCACGCACAGCTTCAATGGGCGACATACCTTCTTGGACAAGAATGCGCAAAACATTGTTGACGTGGCCATTTTTTAAGATGTCAGATGACTCTACGTCATCGGTACAAATAGACAAACGGGTTCTCCATGGCAAATCTTTGACGTCTTGCCAAATGGTCTGAATGTTGTGGGCCATAGAAGACTCACGCCCATCGACATACATACCAATCCGCAATTTGTTTAAGGCTTCTCCAGGAGCGCGACTCTCATGATCGGTTGTTGGTCCTCCAACAGCGTACGCACTCAACTCACGTCCAGATTGATTGACAATATGACCTTGAATATACAAATTGTTTCGTTCAGCTGCTTCAATCATGTCCATCATACGATCCGATCCGTGTTGCACGCCTTTAAAGTCCATGACTTCAGCTAAACCAATAACGTTTTCAAGTTTGGCTAAACGGTCCACGACGGTATAGTCAAAAGCAGCACCTGCTTGTTCAAGTCCTGGGACAGCTGGCACACAAGATGGAATGTTGATGTACTGACGCATTGGAAGATCTAACCCCGCATCATGCATGTACGCTACCGCTTCTTCTCCTGCAACGTTTGCCACTTCATGCGGATCTGTTACAACCGTTGTAGTTCCTGTTGGCACCACAGCTTCAGCCAAATGTCTAGGGGTCAACATTGTGCTTTCCACGTGCATGTGTGCGTCAATTAATCCTGGAATAATGGTGGCTCCTTTGGCATCTACTACTTCAACCACATTATCAAGTCCAGCTTCTAAATCATCTGCCTCTACGTGAACGACAAATCCCTTGTGGATAAAGACCGTTGCTGGGTATTCTTCTCCTGTAAATAAGTTAAAATACTGCGTGTTTTTCACGGCCAAATCTGACTTGATTTCTCCTAATGCTGCTTGCAACATTTCTCTACGGTGTGGTACAGGTATTTTTCTCATCTAATCTAGGCCTCCAGTTTTTTTAGTAAAAAAGAAAGGATGGAAACCACTCCCATCCTCGCTGTTTAACGTACGGTGTCTCTATTATTGCAGAATAAAGTACAAAATCAAAGGAATACTCAATGCATACATAGCTGGGTGTACTTCTTTTCCTTCTTTACGTGCAAAGGTTTTGATGATAACGTCAGCTAGAATACCTGCACTGATTCCTGTAGCAATTCCACCTGTAAAGATGGTGAACACAATCATGATAAAAGGTCCAAACGCTTCAACAAAATCAGTAAAATCAACGTTTCCAATTGTTGAAATCATGCTATAGCCAACAAAGATCAAGGCTGGACCTGTTGCGGCATCTGGAATCATCAAGAACAAAGGTGCTGCTAAAATTGCTGCGAAAAACATCACTGATGTGGTTAGGGCAGTTAACCCTGTGCGTCCACCTGCTTCAACTCCGGCAGATGATTCCACAAATGTGGTAATCGTTGTACATCCAGCAGCAGCTCCCACACACGTTCCAATCGCATCGACAATAAATGGACGTTGAATATCTGGATAGTTGCCGTCTTCATCTAATAAGTTGGCTTTTTGTGCGACTCCTAAAACAGTTCCAAGAGTAGAGAAAAAGTCTCCAAAGAAAGCAATAAAGATTAAGACGAGAGTGCTACCATTTAATAAGTTTTTAAAGTCAAAGGCAAATGTAATGTTTCGAATAGATTCAATTTCAGGCACACCAAATAATTTTCCTGGAACTTGTGTGACACCTAATGGAATCCCAATTAACGTAATCGCGGTAATTCCAATTAAAAGAGCACCCGGTACTTTGTAAACCGTTAAAAGAGCAATAATGAATAAACCTAAAACGGCTAAGTAAATGGCAGGTTGTGTGATGTCACCCATTCCGATACCATCTGTAAAGTTTCCAATACCGGAGTTTTTAAATCCAAGATAAGCAATAAAGAAGCCAATCGCCACTGAAATAGAGGTTTTGATGTTATTGGGAATAGCTCGTACAATAAAATCACGTATGCCTAGAACGGAAAGGGCAACAAAGATGAGTCCACTGAATAATGTAATGGCCATAATGTTTCCAAATGAAAGGGTCCCATTTTGAAGCAAGGCTCCAAACATAAAGTTTGTACCCATTCCGGTAGAAAGAGCAAATGGGACGTTTGCGTACATAGCCATGAGCAATGTGATCAAAGCTGAAATAAGAGCAGTCATAATCAGGAGGGCTGTCTTCGTAATAATAACTCCGTTGATGTCTGTAAAGGCTTGTTCAGGCCCAAACCCAACAATCGAACCTGGCTGTACAACCAGTACGTAGGCCATCGTCATAAAGGTCGTTAATCCGGCAAGTACTTCCGTTTTAACATTTGTTTTGTTCTCTTTTAACTTAAACAGCGTTTCTAACATTCTTTTCCTAGCTCCCCTTTATTCGTTTTTTTCTTCCCCTTCATTATACGAACAGCATTCGGATTAAAACAAGTTTTTTTTCGTTTATGAGGTTTTCTTAATGATTTTTACCCACAAAAGACGAACGTTCGTTTATTTTACATACTTTTTACATGTCTTTTACCGAATATTTGTTTTTTATTTTGTTCCATATTACCATAGAGACAGATACTACAGTTGTTTACGAAAGGATGCTTTCCATTTGCATGAGTCTTATACGCGCGTCAAACAAGCTGAAAAAGGCATTATTGTGAGCTTGCTTGTTTATGTTTTTCTGTCTGCTTTAAAAATTTTCATTGGTATACGCTGGACTTCTTCTGCTCTACGCGCAGATGGCTTAAATAACTTAACTGATGCAGCTTCTTCGATCACTGTCTTAATCGGACTTCGTACAGCTAGAAAACCAGCAGATGAAGATCATCGATATGGCCATTGGAAAGCCGAACCGATTGCTAGTTTGATTACTTCCTTAATTATGCTAACTGTCGGAGTACAAGTGGTCTTCACAAGCGGAAAAATTATTCTCAGCACTGAATTCTCTGTTCCAAATCCACTCACTGGACTCGTCGCTTTATTCAGTGGGCTCGTCTTGTTTATTCTCTATAGAGGCAATGCAATTCTTGCAAAGAAATTAAAAAGCAGCGGACTAAAAGCTGTTTCTCGTGACAACCTTGCGGATGCATTGACAAGTTTTGTGACAGGATTTGCGATTTTTGCTTCTATGATTGGATTAGACTGGGTCGATGGATACATGGCTTTCCTTGTTGGTGTCATTATTTTAAAAACAGGCTACGACGTGTTCGTAGAAAGTGCCTTTTCACTATCGGACGGGTTTGATATTGAAGAAATTAGAACGTACACCAAAGCCACTTTGTCTATCCCTGGGGTAAAAGAAGTCAAAGCGATTAAAGGACGCATGTATGGACCCAATGTGTATTTAGACGTCACTATCTTGGTAGATGGATCTCTTACCGTCCAAGAAGGACATGACATTACTCAAGAAGTAGAAGACCATTTGTATCATCAATACGGTGTTTTGGACATCGACGTCCACGTAGAACCGGTGTCTTTACATCGTCCCACTCAATAACACACACCTTTATGCAGACCTCTTTCAGATAACTTATAAACCATCGAGTAGGAGGTAAACAATTAATTTGTTTACCGTCCCCTCACACCACCGTAC